>DASTYM010000479.1:0-2921 GCA_035764995.1 Cyclobacteriaceae bacterium
GCTGTTTACGAAACAGCTGCTCTACCCCTGAGCTACTTCGGCAAAACAAAACGTAATCTCTCTGTAAAAATAGCTATACTTACACGATTGAAAAACCATGCTTTCCAAGAAGTGTAAATATGCGATTCATGCGTTGGTGCACATGGGACACCAGCCTGAAGAGAAGTTTCTGATCAAGGACATTTCAGAGACCTGCAGTATCCCTAAAAAATTTCTGGAGGCAATTTTATTGGAGCTAAACCGGGCCGGAATTTTAGGCAGCAAAAAAGGGAAGGGTGGAGGATACTTCCTGCGAAAAAAGCCCAAAGAGATAAACCTGGCTGAGGTGGTCAGGCTTTTTGATGGCGCCATTGCCCTGGTACCATGCGCCACATTCAAGTATTACGAACGCTGTGCCGAGTGTATAGACGAAGTAACGTGTAGTATTCGTCACGCTTTTCTCGACATCCGAAACGAAACCGTAAGTATGTTGAAACAAAACACCCTCGATGACCTTGTTAAAACGGAAAAGAAACTTCAAGCCAAAAAAAGACGGTAAATTTTTATCCTGATCAAGACCCTCAAGAATTTCCAACCAACAGAAAAGTCTCAACCAACTTCTTATAATTCGTCCCAATGGGAATTGAAACCTTGTTAATAAAAATTTCTTCGGCTGTATAAGCCGTTATTTTGTGTGTATTCACAACAAACGAGCGATGAACCCGCAGAAAATTCCGGGTCAGTAATTTTTCAAATTCACTAATACCTATTTTGGTAATCACTTTGTTTTCGGGAAGATGAATGTAAACGTATTCGCGCATGCTCTCTACATACAGGATATCATCGAACATCACTTTTACCATGACTTTGTTCACGTTGAAGAAAGCAAAACTTTTTTCAGTTGTTACTTTCTGTAATTGGTGAACTTGTGCGATGTCGGGTGCAGGAGTGATGCGATTCACTGCTTTTAAAAAACGATCGAACGAAAAAGGTTTCATGAGATAATCACGAACGTCAAGCTCAAAAGCTTCTATAGCATACTGCGAGTAAGCCGTGGTAATGATTATTTGAGGCGGATTCTTTACAATCTTCAAAAAATCAAGTCCTGTAATTCCCGGAATCTGGATGTCCAGAAAAATAAGATCAACATCATGCTTCTTGAGAAAATCAAGAGCCTCAACGGCATCGCCAAAAACACCGGATAGGTTTATCCACTCCGTTTTTGCAATAAACGATTTCAACACCTCTTGAGCAGGCTTTTCATCTTCAATAATGATGCAATTCAGTTTAGCCATGCGTTATTTGTTTTACAGGGATTGCCAGCATCACTTGGTATTTATCGTTCCGGTCATCAATTGTAAGTGAATAATGATGGCCATACAATAAATCAAGCTGACGTTTTGTATTGGCATTTCCCTTTCCGGACGGATGACCGTTGATTCGAGGTGTGCCGTTCAAATGGTTATTATTCTCAACAAAAAGAAAGATGCGCTCATCTTTCATTCCAATTTCAATAACAATCTGAACAGGGCCACGATTGTTTTGTAATGAATGCTTGAAACTGTTTTCAACAAAAGGTAAAAAGATTAGTGGCGAAACCATAGCCGACTGATCTAAGTCTTCATTTACTTTCAGCGAAACCTGCAGGCGGGCACCGTGGCGCAGTTTTTCAAGTTCTACAAAATTTTTAATTACCTGAATTTCATAGTGGACCGGTATGTGCGGCTTGTTGCATTCATCCAGAATAAACCGAAGCAGGTTCGATAAATTCAACACCACTTGCTGTGCTTTGCCAGATTCCTGGATTGTTTCGGAGTATAGTGTATTCAAAACGTTGAAAAGGAAGTGAGGCTGCATTTGGGCCTTGAGAAAATTGAGCTCCGTCAATTTCTTCTCCGTTTCCAATTGTTCGTTCCGTTGTTGAAGTTCTGATTTGTTTTTGACTAACTTAATGGTAACAGCCATACAAATCACCGACATACAGCTGAACATGTTCCTGACAATGGATGGAAAATCAAACAGCGTTGAGCCTTTAACAGGCGTTATGTCAAGAATGGGGTATACCATGTAAAAATTGAACATGCGCATACCAACGCCAATGAAAATGAGGACGCCCAAAATCCACAGAATCAGCTTTCCGTTATCGTTTTGTTTTGAAAAGACCGGAATTAAATAATAGAGAATGAAATACGTGGTAAGTGCCAGCGGAAAAGTTCGCATCACTACCGCATAAACCTCTTTAGGGTCAATTTCGCCATTTACTGTAACAACGCTTAAATAGAATAGAATGTCAGTCACCCAGAATATCACGTGGCGAAAAATTCTAATTCCAATCTGATTACTGTAAATAAGTGTGCTGATGGCCTTCATGCACGGGTTGAAATTATGGAGGTTAAAATTAGTGAATAAACTTGTGCTGTAAATTGTCTACCACGAATCCATCGTTCCGACTCCCGAATCGGGAGTTTAAACGAACCAATAAAAAAAGCGCTTCCCTGGATTTCAAAAGGGAAGCGCTTCACCCTATATAACCCACCCCTCAAATGATGTGCTATGATGATTGCGGCCTGGAATAATATCGATTAGCCATGAGCGAAATCGGCATACCTACAATAAACATATGAATGAACAACTGTGGCAGATGAATCGATCCGGTATTCGGATTAGGAACATTGGAAAGTGGAACTACCACCAGGTTCATAGCAAACAAAACAAAGATTCCGTACCCGATGCCAATGATGTATTTATTCCAGGAAAGAAATTTCAATCTTGGATAAAGCAAAAAGAAAAGGGTAGTCCAGCCCATTGCGACCGTAAAATGACATAGTAGACCAAACAGGGCCATGGGTGTTCCTCCAGCAAAAGCATCCTTTCCAAAAACACCACTGGCGACATACCGGAATACACGATCAGGTGTTATTTCTCGAGGTATGTAATCAGAA
>DASTYM010000480.1:0-7810 GCA_035764995.1 Cyclobacteriaceae bacterium
AATTCACCGCTCACTTATCCTACTTTTATGCTTGTCTTCTTTTTCGCAGGTTTAACGTTTCGTCCCTACGGGACTTTCGATTAATTTTTTATCTCTAGCTACCGATATTTTATCCCTAGCGGGATTTAATGCCAACGGATGGATTATTAATCCCGGCAGGGATTTAACATTGGTAGAATACGAGCAAAAATAAACTCAAGTCCCATAGGGACGCGATTGGAACAGCAACTTGACAAAGTAGGGCTAGCTATCAGGATTACTGCTTTTCTGGAACAATCCCAAGAGACTGAATCCAGTTTTTGATGGCTTGCGTTTCTTCGGTTGTTACTTTTGCTTCGCTGTGAAGCCACACATAACTTTTTATTGGCATGGAGCCATCCTCCAGCACTTCAACAAGTTCTTCAAGTTTATGAGTCGCCCGTTTTTGATCGTACGTCTTGAATTCAGAAAAATTCAAATGATCTTTTGCTTCCTTGATGTGCGAAGCCATCCACCAGCCAATGGGTTGAATGTGGATGTACCACGGGTACCGGGTGTTATTACTATGACAATCGTAGCATTTTTGAGTAAACACGTTTTGCACATCGGCCGGAATGGCGTAGACCTTCGAAATGTCATTTTCAAAAGGGCCTTCTGAAATATTTCGGGTTGGCTGCAAAAGCTGCGCGATAACAGCCAGCAACAACAGCCCAATCAATATTTTTCTAACCATATTTAAGGCGTTCTGCAACTAAAATAACTACGTTTTTGGTGTTTTCCAATGCACCGCTTAACTTGTTCTCCCCTACCTACAAACCCTTATGAGAAAAATATTTATTGTCACCACAGTTGTTGTAAGCGCCCTGATTTTAGTGTGGGCTTACTTCTGGATTGATGCCCTGTTTGCATTCATTCTTGTTGGCCCATTCATTTATATGGGCTTTGCCGACATGGCCCAAAAGCGTCAGGCGATCAGGCGAAATTTTCCTTTAGTGGGAAGACTCCGCTATGTTTTTGAAGACATGCGCCCGAAAATTCAACAGTATTTTGTTGAATCTGATACAGATGGTGCTCCCATTAACCGGAATGAACGTTCTGTCATTTATCAACGGGCCAAAAAACAAATCGACACCATACCGTTTGGTACCCAACTCAATGTTTACGCTGAAGGATATGAATGGATGACCCACTCCATTAATCCGATGGATCACAACAAACTCGATCACAATCCACGTGTACGTGTTGGCAATAAAGATTGCAAGCAACCGTACGATGCCAGCGTGATGAATATCTCGGCCATGAGTTTTGGATCTCTCAGCGCCAATGCGATTGAAGCCTTGAACGCAGGTGCAAAAATTGGTGGCTTCGCGCACAACACAGGCGAAGGAGGTTTGAGTCCATACCACTTAAAAAATGGTGGCGACATTATCTGGCAGATTGGAACCGGCTATTTCGGTGCGCGTGATGAGCATGGAAATTTTTCTCCGGAAGCATTCAAGAAAAATGCTACACGCCCCGAAGTTAAAATGATTGAGATTAAACTTTCACAGGGTGCCAAGCCTGGTCATGGTGGTATTTTACCTGCCAAAAAGAATACGCCTGAAATTGCAGCAATCCGCGGAGTAAAAGTCGGCACAACAGTTTTCTCACCTCCGTTTCACAGTGCATTTAATACACCACTCGGATTAATTCAATTCGTAAAACAATTGCGCGAGCTCTCGGGCGGAAAACCAATCGGGTTTAAACTTTGCATTGGCCGCAAGAGTGAATTCCTCGGAATTTGCAAAGCGATGGTTCAACTTGATACCTACCCTGATTTCATTACGATCGATGGTGGTGAAGGCGGAACCGGTGCTGCGCCTCCGGAGTTCAGCAACTTTGTAGGGATGCCGTTGCTCGATGCCATCGCTTTCGCGGATGACGCATTACGTGGTTTTGGAATTCGTGAGCATATCAAAATTGATGCATCAGGAAAGATTCTTACCGGGTTTCATATTGTACGAGCCATGGCACTGGGTGCAGATTTCTGCAACTGCGCCCGCGCGATGATGATGGCCTTGGGTTGTATACAGGCATTGGAATGTAATAAGAATACGTGCCCTACGGGTGTTGCTACACAAGATCCTTACTTTACAAAAGGCCTGGTGATTGAAGACAAGAAACAACGTGTTGCAAACTATCATAAGAATACTGTGGGAAGTTTTGTGGAGTTACTTTCTTGTGCAGGCCTCGACCATCCCGAAAAAATCAACCGGACCCATGTTTACAGACGGGTATTTATGAACATGGTAAAAACCTATGCAGAGATTTACCCTCCGATCCCGGATGGCTGCCTCCTCGATAGTCACGATGCGCCCATCGAGTACGAAACCTACCTGAATAAGTCCCAAGCGGAGAGCTTCAGTTCATAGTCTTAATAAATTCCAATAATCAAATACCAAATAACAAACAATCGTAGGTTGTTATTTGGTATTTGGAGCTTATTTTTTGAGACCATATACAGACGGGTGTTTATGAACGTGGTGAAGACTTATGCCGAGATTTATCCCCCTATCCCGGATGGCTGCCTGCCGGATAGTCACGATGCACCTGTTGAGTATGAAACCTATCTGAACAATACTAAGGCCGAGAGTTTTAACTCCTAATCGGTAAAGCTCCAATAATCAAATGCCAAATAGCAAACAGGTAAGGTTTGTCATTTGGCATTTGAATTTTGGAGCTTATTTTTCGTAGTTTTGTGAAACTTTAAAAGCAGTGCTTCGAAAATTCTTTCCACTTGATAAGAATTATGTTCTGGAAGAGGCACAACTGTCGCTGCAAAGTTCCTTACTCGAATACCTCGTTGATTATGTAAAAGTGCAGTATATGCTGCAGTACAACTCTTTGGGGTTAGTCGATGAAACAGTTCAACGAATCGAGCAACACGAATCGAAAGACTTCAGCAAGCTCAATGAACTCTATATCACCCTGATGGGCATTTTCCGCTTCAAACATTACCACGATAACCAGCTCGAATTTCTTTTTGATGGCCGCGAACCGCTTGAGCGGTATTGCGATGAGTGGTCAACTGAATTTAAAAAGTGGGCGCGCGAACTTTGCCAACAGAAAAATTTCATCTGGGGTGTGCTGGAGCTTACTGTTTTTTATCCCAAAGAAGCAGAGGCACAATTTATCGGCAACCGGATGAACGTTTTTGTAACACAATTCTTCGAGGTGCGAATTCATCCGCAAAAAGGTATCTTGAAAAAAAGCGTTGCTTAGTTTAGCTCATCACCCAATCAAACCATGAGATCATTCCTTTCCGTAGTTCTAACTTACGATTTTGCATGCAACATTTTTGCGATAACTGAAATTGTTAACGATGTATCATGAAAGAGCACGAAATATTAAACACCGGCCTTGCATTTGCCCTGGAGTTTGGAACAAACTGGTTACAACCGATTCAGTCTCGCCTATCAGAAAAATATCCCGACTTAAAAACAAAAGAGTTAAATAACTACGACAAAATTTGCCGGGCAGCAATGAAAGCCGGACACGAATATGTTTATAAAATGCTGGAGACAGCCGCGCGCGAACGCGAAAAACCTGATCAACAGATTCTAGCTGACGAATTGCAATCCTTTCTTCATCAAAAATATCCCTGGGTTGACGAAAACAATATAAAAAGCATTTTCAGCCAAGGTTGTTATTATGCCTACAAGGATGGCCTTGTATTATAAGGCTACTTTGCTATCACTCAGGTTTCTCATGTGACCATGGTTTTGTCCAACGGTAGGCAATACAGTTTTTAAATTTCAGAAAGGGTCAAATACCGGTAACCATCAGCAGCTTTTATAATCCCACAACGATGGCCAATAAGCATTACCTTTTTTTGGAATCCAACGTATGGATTGTTATCAATCTACGATGATCAATCAAGCGACTTGCTGATTTTCGAGCATGGAATATCGGAAGACTTTCAGTTCCAGGTAATAAATTACTTTAGAAATAATCCGTGAAAGAATTAACAAAGAGTTTAAACATCCTAAGAAAAATCTCCATTGGACAAGCGTTTCTGAGATTCTTAATTAAAGGAGTTTTGGGATGGATTTCTTTCTTAACGGTGACAGGCAATTCACGCAAAAGGGCCATTCACGATTTAGCCAGTGGATCAATCATGCTGAGAGTCAAGTAGAACACGAGATGGTCAACGCCTGATATCGAAGCCGGTGAATCCTTGAGCAATGCCTTCTCTTAAATCCACGTGGCGTACTTCAGCGTGCAAAGGGCCGTGATGACACCATGCAACAAACTGCTTTAGGCTCTCCTCGTCACCTTCTGCTTCAACATAAACCGAACCATCTCTCTCGTTTTGCACAAAACCCTTAATACCAAATTTCTCGGCAACTTCCTTTGTGGATGCCCGAAAATAAACACCTTGAACTTTCCCTGAAATTCTAATGGATACGTGGTTCATTTTTTTTCGCCTTTTTTTGCTTCCGTTTAAACCTTGGCCTGTATCGACATTCTAATTAAAATCAATGCAAATAACAATGACTGACATTGAGGGTAAACAACTGCTAAGGATAAAAGAACGGCTGAACAGTCTCCACCACATGGAGTATGATGTTGAGGTAGAAAAGGAAATTGACAAGTTGCTGAAAGAAAATGAGAAAATCCTTGCCAAAATAAAATCTCAGAAAATATACTCCGTACTCAAAAACAAAGATTCCCTGTTCTTAATAATCGTGCTAATGATCTGTTTGTTTTCAGCAGTTGCTTTTGTAGCCACCAATGTTCTGATCGAGAATACACGAAGCGCATCCGAAACAGAAAGTGTTCCCTCAGCGGAATCTTTTCTTCCGTTAAACGGAAATGAATCGGGGCCACGTTGACTTTGCGTATTGATGTTAATCCTTCCCAGCTGGTTAGAGAAAACATCAATGAGCCTGGCAATGGTTTTTGAATCGTTACCAAAAATACTAACCTGTTGTCCGAAATTGGAGTTTATCACATAGTGCATCGGTTCATCCACATTGTTGTACGGAACAATGGGCACCACCGGTCCAAATTGTTCTTCGTAGTAGATTCTCATTTGATCGTTTACAGGATACAATACAGCAGGATAAAAAAATGTATTACTAATGTCTCCACCTCCTTCATTCATGATTTTCGCACCAAATCGTTTGGCATCTTCTACGAGACCATTGAGGAAATCTGTTTTACCCGGCTCCGGAAGTGGCGTGAGATTAACACCGGCATCCCAGGGCATGCCGCATTTTAATTTTTTTACCTCCTCATTGAATCGTTTAATGAATTCATCCACCAGGCTTTTGTGAACGAACAATATTTTTAATGCCGTACACCGTTGTCCGTTAAATGAAAGCGAACCTGTAATACACTCTGTCACCGCATTATTCAAATCAGCATCGGGCAATACAATGGCAGGATTTTTTGCATCCAAACCAAGTACAGCTTTTAGCCGGTGGGGTTTTGGATGAAGTTTCTTTAGTTCATTCGCACCTTTGTTCGTGCCGATGAAAGCAAACGTATCAATCTTTCCACTTTCCATGAGCACGCCAACCGTCTCTCTTCCACGACCGTAAATAATATTGATGACGCCAGGAGGAAAACTATCGCGGAAAGCCTCCAGCAATGGCTTGATCAGGAGCACTCCATATTTCGCGGGTTTAAAAACCACGGTGTTACCCATGATAAGTGCCGGAATAAGCGTGGTGAATGTTTCGTTCAACGGATAATTGAACGGTCCCATACACAACGCAACTCCCAATGGCACGCGCCTGATTTGCGCCATGAAACCCTGGTCTTCAATCAGCTTAGCTGAGTGGCGATCGAGGTCTTTTAGCGCCTTGATCGTATCAACAATGTAATCGCAGGTGCGGTCAAATTCTTTTTCTGAATCTTTGAGTGACTTGCCAATTTCCCACATCAGAAGCTTCACCACTTCTCCTCTTTTCTCACGCATGCTGGTCAGAAATTTTTCAACATGCTCAATCCGATCTGACACAGACATCATAGGCCATAAGCCTTTACCCAGATCATGGGCTTTTGTTGCGGCATCAAGTGCTTTCAACGCTTCCGCAGCATTCAACAGGGGCGTACTTCCAATTACCTTTTGTTGTAAGGACGCAAAATCCCGATGGCTATCGGGATGCGTCCCTCCAACTTTAACAAATACCGGACTGGCTACCGGGCTAAGATCACCTTGCCAGATCTTCAATTCTCCATCAATCAGGTATTCTCGTTGCTCGATGTAAGATTGTAATTTGTATTGATCAGGGATGACAGATTCTTCCGGAAAAATATCCGATAATGAAGTACGCATAGGGAATGTTTTGATTTATGAAACGATTTTAATTCCTGAAGAAGTTCCCAATCGGTCGGCACCGGCTTCTACCATGGCAATCGCTTGCTCACGTGTTTTAATTCCGCCTGACGCTTTGATTCCGACTTCTGCAGGCAACACACTTCGCATCAACTTCACATGCTCAACCTTTGCGCCCGTTGGAGCAAATCCCGTTGATGTTTTTACGAAGTCTACTCCGGCATCTGCGCAAATTTTGCACGCTTCGGAAATCTCTTCATCTGAAAGATACGCTGTTTCAATAATAACTTTCAGTAATTTCTGATGATCGTGTGTGATTTTACTGCACTTGGCAATTTCAATCTTTGTCCAGGGGATTCCTGTTTTAAACGAAGTAACATTCCACACTACATCCACTTCATCAGCACCGTTATCGATTGCACGCTTGATTTCGTCAAGTTTTGTTTCGGTCATGTTGTAACCGAGCGGAAATCCTGCTACCGTTACCAGTGCAATTTTGTCTTTGCCGATTTCCCGCTGTGCGCGCTTCACCCAAAACGGTGGCACACAAATTCCGAAGAACCCAAACTGGCGGGCTTCGTCAACGAGTTGATCAATATCGCGAATGGTGAGTGTAGGTGAGAGATTGGTGTGTTCGATGTACCGGGCAAGATCCATCGTACAATTTACAATCCGCAATTGACAATTGACAATGAAAATTAATGGCGAATGCCACACGTCTTGCAATACTTCATTTTACTAGGCGGACGTTTTTTGGGTGGACGTTTGTGGCCAAAGTATAGCGGATCTGAATATTGAGGTTTTTCCATTTCCTTTTCAGCCTTGCGTTCCTGTTTAGCAATTGCTTCCTGACGCTCGTAAAATTTCTCAGTTGCGTTGTAGGTCACTTTCCCGGTAGGTCTTTTCTTCTTACTGGGTTCGTATTTTTTCTCGGAATAATTCGGATTCAATGAGCTAGGCTGGTTGGATGAAGCAGGTGTCTCGGCCTCCTTTGCTTTTTTCTTTTTGGATTGAGCAAAGGATGCAGCTGCCGCCATCATCAAAACACATGTGAAAAAGTACCTTAGCATAGCACAAAGATATTAACTGTTCTGGTTAACAGAAATTGTGTTGATGTCGTCATGAATCGACAAAATGTTGTTTATGGGCGTTGACCCGACTCGATAGCTAACTTCCTTTGACCTGCATCATGGTCTGTTGTCTGCGATAAGTCCAGGGTGGGGTTGGATTTTCCTGGCTCCAAAGGCCTTTCGTGTTTTGACGCGCTTCTTCCTTTATAGATTCCAGGTCGGGCAAAGGATTTTTCTCGGTCGTCCAGGCGAGACCTTCTTTTAAAAGTTCGAGTCTCACATCAACGCCTCCTCGCAACATCACGGTGGCCAATTGATTTCCCTTCCGGTCCTTACCGGTAAATGTTACGGTTACTTTCTTTTGGAGTGTTAATTTTTCCAGGTGGTCTTTGGCATGATCGCCATACGCTTGTCCGAGTTCAGGGCTGTCAATTCC
>DASTYM010000481.1:0-3524 GCA_035764995.1 Cyclobacteriaceae bacterium
CCCGAAAGCTTGGCGCAACCAACTTTCTCACGAAGCCTTCAAGTGTAAAAACCTTATCCTTCTTCCTAACAGAGATCATGAACAAGGGAGACCTGCCATTTTTTTTGAAGGCTTAATCAACTAAGCCTGCTACGTAATAACGAGGCAATCCAATGGCGGGTGAAAACCTACTGACTGCTAACAACCCCAACAATCAATAGTGGACCCGATCATAAGTTTATAGTTTCGTTGAGACCAAACTATAAGCCAACCATGAAAAAAATCTCTCTCATTTTGGTTATCGTCCTGCTCGGATGTCAGGATGTAATAACGCCATCAACTCCATTCGCTACAGATTCAAACGCTGGAGCCAATAACTCAGAATTATCAATTGAGGGCTCTACCCTTCTGAGTTCAATGACTGATCTTGACCAAAAGCGTATATTATCTGAATTGGAAAGTTCGGGCTACTCATTAACTACCGAGCAAGTCGATGCACTAATAAAATTAATAGATGCAGCTATTCCTGTAGTCTATTCGTTAAAGGATCAAATTCCACCTTCGCTGCGCACGGCAACCAGCAACGAGTGGGAAGAAATTGCAAAACATGATTCTGAAGCCGCGGCATTTGTGCAAAAGGTCAAAACTGGAATTGAGGATAACCTCACCATAGAGGTTCCGCCAAATGTACTTCCCTGTTACATCGTCATAGCAATATTTGTATGCTTACAGATTGAGATCGATGTTTGCTATAGCGACATTCACCCTTATGACCCTTGTATTACGTTTACCAATATTGCACGTGTAATTGAATGCATACTTCAGTCGTGCTTAGGTTAATTAAAAGGTACTGATTAGTTGACCAATGTAGCTTACCGGTTTTAACATTGGTCACTTTTCATTTATGGCGAGCATATCCGCTTTTTTTACCTCTGTCTTGTTCTGACCAACGTCTTGCACTCTCCCCAAAAACCCCGATATTGCAGGATTTTATTTTCGGTCCGTGCTAAAAATTGACACCCATACGCATATCCTGCCTAAGAAACTCCCTAACTGGAGTGAAAAGTTTGGCTATGGCGATTTCATCTATCTGCAACATCATAAGAAAGGGTTTGCCAAGATGATGCGCGGCAACCAGTTCTTCCGCGAAATCAAGGAGAACGCATGGAATGCCGAAGTGAGAATAAAAGAGTACGCACAATTCAATACGCAAGTGCAAGTCGTATGCACGATACCGGTGATGTTCTCCTACGAAGCAAAGCCATTGGATTGTCTTGATATCTCAAAATTCCTCAACGATCACATTGCAGGAATCATTGAAGAGCACTCACAACATTATTTAGGGCTTGCTACTGTCCCGATGCAGGATGCTGAGCTGGCCATTGCAGAATTGGAACGCTGCAAACAAATTGGCTTTAGTGGAATACAAATCGGGTCTAATATTAACGACCTCAATTTGAACGAGGAACGCTTCTTTCCCATTTTCGAAGCTTGTGAGAGATTGAGCATGGCTATTCTCGTGCACCCCTGGAATATGATGGGACAGAAAAATATGCAACGATACTGGCTCCCATGGCTGGTTGGCATGCCTGCCGAAACTTCGCGTGCCATGTGCTCGATGATCTTCGGTGGAATCTTTGAAAAGCTTCCCAAACTTCGCGTCAACTTTGCACACGCAGGCGGTTCGTTTATGGCTACGATCGGGCGTATTCAGCATGGCTTTGATTGTAGGCCAGATTTGGTGGCCATTGATAACCCTGTAAATCCACGAAGTTACATTGGTAAATTCTGGGTTGATAGCATTACGCACGATCCCTTGATGCTTGAATACGTATTAAAGCTGCAGGGATCAAAAAGAATTACCCTTGGCTCCGATTATCCTTTTCCACTAGGCGACCTGGAGATTGGCAAGTTTATTGAAGAGATGAGTCTTGATAACAAGATTAAAGAAGATATTTTCGTAAACGCCCCGCTTGAATGGCTTGGGATAACAAAGGACAGGTTTGTAAAGAATTGACATGAAGGGAACACGACTACAAGCAGGACTGCTATTTCTTTTGACAGCAATTTCAATCAATTTATTTTCTCAGAGTCAGGCAGAAGAATACAGACTTCAGGCCGAACAACGGAAGCGGACTGAGACGCTGCGTGTTCTCGATTCTGCTGTTGCACTAATGGATCATGGCGAGTACGCACTCGCAGATAAGAAACTTCTGTATGTGCTTAATAATATTAAAAGCATTCCTTCCGACTTGACTTTCTACTTCGGAAAAAATTCATTCTATCTCGAAAAGTACAAGCAAAGCATCGACTGGCTGAATAAGTATATCCAATTAAAGGGAACAACTGGCCAATTTTCCAAGGAAGCCACTACCCTGTTAAGAAGTGCAGAAGCAGGATTAATAAAAGAAAGAGCTAAAGATGCCGAGAAAGCCGAACAAGTTTTGTCTTCCGGCTACGATATAGATTGTGGACCATCCGGAAAAGTAACGTGCCCGGTATGTAAGGGCACAACTGTAATCATAAGAAGAGGCTACCTCAGCGATGAATACCGTACCTGTGGCTTCTGCGACAAGCACGGATTCCTAACCTGCGCAGAGTACAATCAATTGGTGCGAGGGGAACTGCAACCAAAGCAGTAAAGTGTTGAGGTGTGACGTGCTAAGGTTTTAAGGTGGCGAGGTGTTAAGGTGAACGAACAACCAACATTTTAAGCACATTAACACTTTAACACATCAACACTTTAACACATCAACACTTAATTGTATCTTTACCCCCCATTAGGTTTTCCTGCAAAAGACTCTAATAAAACATGACTCTACACAACAAAATTGAGGGAAAAATCCTCAAAGAAAAGTTATTACTGGCTCCTGGTGTTGACCGCGTAACCCTCTCCTTTTACAAGTATCATCACATCGAAGACCCCCAAGTTTTCAGAAATGAGCTTTATAAGCAGCTCGATTCACTGGAAGTACTTGGCCGAATCTATGTCGCACATGAAGGAATCAATGCCCAAATCAGCGTTCCAAGAGAAAAGTTTGAAGCTTTTAAGAAAGAACTTTTTTCTATTCCGTTTCTCAATGGAATTCGACTGAACATCGCTGTAGATGACAATGGGAAATCGTTCTTCAAATTAAAAATTCTGGTCCGCAAGAAAATCGTAGCAGACGGACTTGATGACAGTTCCTTTGATGTTACCGATTCAGGCACTCACCTCAACGCAGTAGAGTTCAATAAACTTGCTGATGATCCTGATACAATTATCATCGACATGCGCAATCACTACGAAAGTGAGGTAGGGCATTTTAAAAATGCAATATGTCCCGATGTAGATACTTTTCGGGAAGAACTCCAGGCGGCTGAAGACTTAATGAAAGATCAAAAGGATAAAAACCTGTTGATGTATTGTACTGGTGGCATCCGGTGCGAGAAAGCCAGTGCGTGGATGAAGTACAAAGGCTTTAAAAATGTATTTCAACTGGATGGTGGAATTATCGAATACGCGAGACAGGTAAAGGAACAAGGACTTGAGAGTAAATTCATCG
>DASTYM010000482.1:0-7349 GCA_035764995.1 Cyclobacteriaceae bacterium
AATAGCCACCTAGGAAATAGAAAACGAAGACAGAGATAATTTTGGCAAAGGGAAGGCCCATAAAATTCTGAAAGTTCTCCTGCATTTTCGATGGCCCGCCTTCACTCGGACCGTCAGAAATAGCGTCAATTGTCCCCCCACTTTCGGCTTGTTTTGAAACCTGATCATACACTTGTTTTTGTGGCGGCTGATAACCGAATTTGGTCATCAGAACAGTTGATACTGTTACGCTGATCACAATCCAGATTAAAAACTGAAGTAGACCAACAGAGGCAATCCCGATCACTTTACCCATCATCAGTTGAAATGGTTTTACTGATGAAACGATAACCTCAACAATTTTTGACGTCTTTTCATCAATTACGCCCTGCATGATTTGGATACCATAGATCAATACGAACATGTAAATCAATATGCCTAATACGAAACCAACTCCATACAACAGTAAAGAATTGCTGGCTTTTTCTTCACCGGTTTCGCCCAGGCTGACTTGCTTGAGGTCGACCTCTGTGCGCAACGCTTTCAGCGTGGCTTCGTCAACCTTATAATGTTCCAGTTTGAGTTCACGAATGCGTTCAGCGAGTGTTCTTTCCAAATTACCAACTTTTTCAGCGCTTGGATTTTCCTTTGTATAGATCGTGAGCCCTTCAGGTTTGTAAATATCAAACTGCGGAACATACAATAAGGCAAAGTCATCGGTTTGGTTGTAAGCTTTTTTTGCTTGTTCCAGTGGCATAGAAAGCTTCACGTAAGTGAACCGCTTTGAATTCGTGAAATTAAATTTTCCACTTTCATCTACCACCTGAACAACGTCTGCTTTCGCAGATTCACTTTCCTTAACCATGTAATAAATCATTCCGCCAATGATGGCTGGAAAAATCAGCGGCACAAGAATCGTTGTAATCAGAAATGATTTTTTCTGTACTCTATTCAGAAACTCGCGTTGTATAATTAGAAATACCTTATTCATGATTTGTGATTTTGAGGGTTTGTGTTAAACAGCTTCCTGCAAGTGCTTGCGTAGCGCTTCATCGTCTTCACCTTTTACCAGACTGATGAAAATGTCGGCCATGCTTGGAATCTTTTCGCGGAAGCTTGTCACTTCTGTTTTGTCAATCAGTTCCCGGATAACCTGGTTAGCTTTAATGTCGTTGTTGGCTTTGATCGTGGTTACAAAATGATTTTCCTCTAGTATTTCCTGGCGGACAATTTGATATTTGTCAGTCGCTAACTGGAGGTGATTTCCATGATGCTCAACAATAAACGTGTTAGACTTGTATTGATCTTTTACCTGCTTCTTTGGTCCGTCAATAATTTTCTTTGATTTATTGATCAATGCGATGTGGTCACAGAGATCTTCAACGGTCTCCATCCGGTGTGTTGAAAAAATGATTGTTGAACCGTTATCGCGCAACGACAGAATCTCTTGTGTAATCAGTTGAGCATTCACCGGATCAAATCCGGAAAAAGGTTCATCCAGAATAATCAGCTTAGGTTCGTGCATCACAGTGCTGATGAATTGAATTTTCTGAGCCATACCCTTACTCAGATCTTCAACTTTTTTATCCCACCAATCGGTGATCTGAAATTTCTTGAGCCACTTTTTGCTTTGTTCTGCAGCTTTGGCTCTGCTCATTCCTTTCAGTTGGGCGAGGTACAAAAGCTGTTCGCCCACTTTTAATTTTTTATATAGTCCACGTTCCTCCGGTAAATACCCGATAACGCCAATGTGATTTTCATTTAGCTTTTCGCCAAAGATGAAAACTTCACCTTGATCCGAATTAATAATTTGATTGACTATCCGGATAAGGGTTGTTTTTCCGGCTCCGTTGGGCCCTAATAATCCATAAATACTTTTCTCCGGGATTGTGAGGGTCACGTTGTCAAGGGCTACATGGTTCGTATAGCGCTTGGTAACGTTTTTTGCTGAGAGTGCTTCCACAGGTTTATATTTTGACTACTTATTAGTATCAAAATATAGGAAGTAATTACGGTTGGCAACAGTTTTTTAAACTGGCTTAGTGTTGCTTTTCCTTAAAAATGATATTGCCCATCGATACATCCAGGTCGAATGTTAGGGCGTTTTTAGGGTCTTTTGCATACGCAGCATTTGAGAAAGTATTCTCACTAACCTTATTCAAGCTGTTTGTCATGCGAACGCTGCACAACCAGGAATCTTTAATCTTTACAAAAACGGGGATATCTTCTGAAGGAAGGAGGATGATCAGATTACCAGCACCAACACTTCCTACAACGTGATTGGCCACTACGGGTGCAGTACTTAAATCAAGCATCAGATTACCAAAGCCAACGTTGGCCATTACATATTTTGGTTTGGCCAGACTTAAATTCTTGGCACTTACAGAACCCAGGTCAACGCGTACAAAAAAAGTATCCATCTCAACCAGATTTTCCAACCCGGAATGATAACTTACGTTCACGTCAGCGCTGCCCGTATTGATTTTCAAATTCTGCACGGCAAGTCCTGAAAGATCGATGTTTGCGTTACCAACGCCATAGTTGAGGTCAAGAATATAAGGCTTTGCATCTGTCAGGTACATCTTCCAGAATTTTTCCTGCATCGGTTTTTCGGGTCCAAAGACCTTGGTGGAAATTGTGTAACTGAGACCTTCAGACTGCTCTTCTTCCAATGCGAGCATTACCTCACACGTTTTTCCATTGACTGTTTTCTTGAATTGATGTGAAAAATCGTCTGTACTCTGATTACTGAAAACACTAAGAATTTCGGGGTTATGGCTTGGCTTGAGAAAGCACGTACCACTATTAGAGCGAACGGTTAACTTGATTTTATCGCAGGATGCGTTGTCTTCTACCGAAAACTGCTTCTTAATCTGCCCAAATCCCAACCCCGCTATGGTAACGCCTACAACGGTAAGTGCGAAAATCTTCTGCATGGTGAATAGTTACGAGCCGTACCCTGTAGGGTTGCAGCTTGTAAGATATATTAAGAAAATGTTAAAAAATACCCCTTCTAAGGGTACACAAACGATTGAATTTGGAATTGGGTTGTGCTTTTAATGGAAAAACTCCTTCATCCTCTCAAAGAATCCTTTATCGCTGGCATCCGGCTTAGGCTCGAAATTGGGCGAATTTCGCAGGCTTTCCAGTTTGTCCTTTTCTTCGGCAGTGAGCTTTTTAGGGGTCCACACGTTTACGTATACCAACTGGTCACCGGTTTCGTAGCCATTAATGTCTTTTAAGCCTTTTCCGCGCAATCTTAGGATTTTTCCACTTTGGGTACCGGCATCGATCTTGATTTTAACCTTTCCGCCAACAGAAGGCACTTCAACACTGGTTCCGAGCGCTGCATCAATAAAGCTGATATGAAGGTCGTAGATCAGTGTATTGCCATCGCGCTTCAGGTGCTGATCTTCCTGTTCTTCAATGAGAATCAGGAGATCGCCAGGGATACCTCCACCTGGAGCATCATTTCCCTTGCCTGACATGGAAAGTTGCATACCATCAGAAACTCCAGCAGGAATTTTAATGGAAAGTACTTCTTCCCTTGAAACCAAACCTGAGCTGTCAACTCCGCTTGGTCTTTTATCGATGGTTTGACCTGCACCGTTACAAGTCGGGCAGGTTGAAGTTGATACCATTTGACCGAGCATGGTATTCACAACTTTTCTGGTTTGACCCGTGCCCTGACAGGTGTTACACGTTTTGAATGTAACGCCTTCTGCCTGTGTGAGCCTGTTTACTTTGATTTTTTTCTCTACGCCATTCGCGATTTCTTCAAGTGTAAGTTTCAGTTTGATGCGCAGGTTCGAGCCTTTGCGCTGACGCTTGCGACCACTGCCTCCGCCAAAAAAACTTTCGAATGGACTTCCGCTTCCGCCACCAAATACATCTCCGAACTGACTGAAGATATCATCCATGTTCATGTGGTGACCACCATAGCCACCATTGCCACGTGAATGACCAAAACGATCGTATTGTGCACGTTTTTCACTGTCGCTTAATACCTCATAGGCCTCGGCTGCCTCCTTGAATTTTTCTTCGGCCTCTTTATTGCCTTGATTTTTATCGGGATGGTATTGAATAGCGACCTTGCGGTAAGCTTTTTTAATCTCTTCCGCAGAAGCGTTTTTGCCTACACCCAGTATTTCGTAAAAGTCTCTTTTGGCCATGTGTTGATATGTTGTTGCGTTGATGTGTTCAGGTTTTGAACATCAATACCGAATCAGATTTTTTAATTAATTACCTACTACTACTTTTGCGTGACGCACTACTTTATCGCCTAATAAATACCCATTCTCTACTATCTCCAACACTTTTCCTTTTTGAGTTTCATCGGGTGCCGGAAGTTGGGTAATGGCTTCATGTAAATCAGCATCGAAAGCAATTCCTTTCGCCTCCATTTTTTTAACTCCGGTCTGCTCCAAAATCTTTTTGAATTTATTGTAGATGAGCAGGAAGCCTTCCATCTCTTTGCTTTCAGTTCCCTGAAATGCTTTTTCGGCACGTTCAAAGTCATCGATTACCGGCAACATGACTTTTACTAATTGCTCATTAGCTGTTTGAATCAGTTCCAGTTTCTCTTTTGCTGTTCTTCTTCTGAAATTTTCGAATTCAGAATACAACCGCAGATATTTATCTCTTGCTTCTGCAAGATCTTCCTGAGCCTTTTTCAGTTCTGCCTGACTTTTTGAGTCGTCTGTTCCCGTTAAGGTCTCGAACGAATCGAGATTATCCTGACGGGTCTCCTCCGTCTGTAATTCTGTATCCTTTTGATTTTCGTTCTCAGCTTGATTCTTATTCTCCATGATTGATAGTAGTCCGTATACGTTAATTAAACCGCCAATGTCAATAATGTTGCCAGAGCGTTTTTTGTGTCATAATGACACTGAAATCGAGATTCTGACAAGTTTAGGCTGACTAAAACGCTGCTTAATGCAGGTTTTTCCAAAGAAGGTCCTTTAACTCAGTAATTCCCTGGTTGGTGACAGCCGAGATAAAAACATGCGGAAGTTCGGTTGGAATTTCCTGCACAATCTCTTTTCGGAGCTCATCATCCAGCATATCTGACTTGGAAATGGCCAACAGGCGTTTTTTGTCAAGTAATTCCGGGTTGTATTTGCGGAGCTCGTTTAATAAAATCTCATACTCCGTTTTTATATTTTTTGCGTCAGCGGGCACGAGGAATAAAAGCAATGAGTTTCTCTCAATGTGGCGGAGGAAACGAATCCCCAAACCTTTTCCCTCGGCAGCACCTTCGATGATTCCGGGAATATCGGCCATCACAAATGATTTGTGATCGCGATACTGAATCACGCCAAGATTGGGTGTTAGCGTTGTGAAAGCGTAGTCCGCAATTTTTGGTTTTGCTGCTGATACCACTGAAAGCAAGGTTGATTTTCCGGCATTGGGGAAACCAACAAGACCTACATCCGCCAGTAGTTTTAATTCAAGCACCACCCAATGTTCCTGACCGGGTTCACCGGGTTGTGCGTAGGTTGGGGCACGTTGTGTGGAGGTAGCAAAAAATAAATTTCCTTTTCCGCCTCGTCCCCCGGGCGTGAGAATAAATTCCTGACCGTCTTCTGTAATTTCGCAAATCACTTTTTCGGTTTCTGCATCCTTTGCAACGGTGCCAAGCGGCACTTCTATGATTTCATCTTTGCCGGATGCACCTGTGCAATTTTGTGATTCACCGGGTTTACCTTTATCGGCCACTACATGTTTTCTGTATTTGAGGTGGAGGAGTGTCCACAGTTGTGAGCTGCCTCTTAAAATTACACTTCCGCCTTTTCCTCCATCACCGCCATCAGGCCCGCCCTTCTCTACAAATTTTTCGCGAATAAAATGTACGCAGCCTGCCCCCCCAGCACCGGAGCGCGAGTTGAATTTTACATGGTCAATAAAGTTGGGGCTGGACAAAGTGATTTACGATTTATGAGTTACGATTTACGATTTGAGATTGATCTGAAAACTAAATCGCGTGCACAATATTTTACTTTTTATCCAAGATGCCGCAGATGTCGTTAAAGATCGTGTCGATCTCTCCGATACCATGAACTGTTTTTAACCTTCCTTGCTTTTCGTAAAAGGGAAGAACGTGAACAGTTTTGGTGAAGTACTCGGTTATTCTTTTGTTGAGCTTATCTTCTTCGTCATCGGCACGGTTTGATTCGGTTCTGCGTTTTGCAATTCGGGTGCGAACTTCTTCTTCGCTAACATCTAATGCAACCACATGGTGAATGGCTGTGCCATTGTCTTTCATGAATTTGTCAAGTGCTTCAGCTTGTGCCACAGTGCGAGGGAAGCCATCAAAAAGAAAACCTTTTGCCTGTGGATTTTTATCCAACTCCTCTTTCAACATCGCAATGGTGATTTCATCGGGCACGAGAGAACCGCTATTCATAATTTCTTTCACGCGTTTTCCCAGGGCTGTATCGTTTTTGGTATGCCAGCGGAATAGATCGCCTGTTGAAATATGAACGAAGCCATATTTCTGAATAAGCTTTTCGCTTTGAGTTCCTTTACCTGCGCCCGGAGGGCCAAAGAGTACAAGATTAATCATGGGTAAAATTGGATAAGGGGTGCAAGGTAATCATCAATTTGGCAATGTGCCAATTCGTCAAAGAGCGAATTTGAAGGCCATTGGCTAATTGACCATTAGCTAATTGTAATTGATTTATAAATATCCTTCAGATTTCTGCCAAACCCATCGTAATCAAGGCCGTATCCAAGCACAAATTCATCGTCAATATCGAAACCAACGTACTTAGGCTGCACGGCATGAGCACGGGCAGGTGTTTTACGAATGAGTGTTACAATCTCCACGGACTTGGTACCCAGATCACTTAGTTCGTTGACCACTTTGCTTAGCGTTAAGCCGGTATCCATAATATCTTCGATGATGATCAAGTCCTGACCAAACAAACTTTCATTTAATCCGATGAGCGTATTAAGTTGCCCTGTGCTTTGAGTGCCCTGGTATGATGAATGCTTCACAAAAGAAACCCGGCATTCGAATTTTAATTCGCGCACCAGATCTGCAGAAAAAATAAATGAACCGTTCAGAATAGGAAGCAAAAGAGGTGTTTTGTCTTTGTAGTCCTGATTGATTTCGGCAGCCAGACTTTTCACTTTTTCCTCAATTTTCGCTGCGGAAATAAACTTTTTGAACTCGAGATTCTTAATTTTCATACAATGCACCTGGGGAACGAGGGCGCAAAAATAACAGAAAATAAATAATTGTAGAGATGCGAAAAATCCCGCAGAGACGCAAAATCCTGCCTGCCGGCAGGCAGGTTTGCGCCTCTACAGTTGAATCATCAACTGTCTGTACAGGGCGATCATGGAATCGATATCCGATTTATGAA
>DASTYM010000483.1:0-2531 GCA_035764995.1 Cyclobacteriaceae bacterium
ATTTCTTATCTTCAGGAATATCTATCCCAATCATCAAACCTCTGCCGCGAACACCCAACAGTGTTGGTAATTTTTTCAGTTCGGCAATGGCGTATTCACCCACCTGTTTTGCATTTTCTATCAGGTTCTCCTTTTCTATAACATCCAGCACTGACAGCGCAGCAGCATCAGCAAGATAATTTCCGCCAAAAGTTGTTCCCAGCATTCCGCTCCAAGGTTTGATATCCGGATGGATCAGTACACCACCTACGGGGAATCCATTACCCATTCCTTTGGCCACCGTGATCAGGTCTGGTTTGATACCTGCGTATTGATGCGAGAAGAATTTTCCTGTTCTGCCATACCCGGATTGAATCTCATCAAGAATCAACAGTGAGCCATTGGCTTTACTGCGCTGCTCTAAAAATTTAAGAAAAGAATCATTCGGCACCTGAATTCCACCCACACCCTGAATACCTTCAATAATTACAGCTGTAACATCTTTATCAAACGCTGCAGAAAATGTTGCCTCATCATTGAACGGAACAAAAACTATTTCATGTCCGGCATTGAATGGCGCTACAATTTTTGGGTTATCAGTAGCAGCAACCGCTCCGGATGTGCGTCCGTGAAAAGCTTTTTTGAAAGCAATTACCTTCTTTCTGCCATTGATGAACGAAGCAAGTTTTAATGCATTCTCATTAGCTTCTGCGCCTGAGTTGCAAAGAAAAAGTTGATAGTCAGGATAACCCGAAAGTTGCCCAAGCTTTTCAGCAAGTTTTTCCTGCTGTGGATTTTGAACACTGTTGGAATAAAATCCGATTGAATTCACTTGATCGGTGAGCGACTTCACATAATAAGGATGCGAATGTCCGATCGAAATCACGGCATGGCCCCCATACAGGTCAAGATATTTTTTTCCCGTGTTGTCCCAAAGCCATGAGCCTTGAGCTTTTACGGGTGTAATGTCAAATAATGGATAAACGTCAAATAATTTCATTTCTAGAAAACGGAGCTTTTTAACTTAAGACCTGCAGTTTCATCGAGCCCGAATAAGAGGTTCATATTTTGAACAGCCTGACCCGATGCACCCTTCAATAAATTATCGAGTGCCGAGTGCACCACGAGCTTATCTCCTTCTTTCTCGAGGGAAATCATACATTTATTGGTGTTCACAACCTGCTTCAGGTCAACGGTTTGGTCTGACACATGCGTGAACGGGTGTTGCGCATAAAAATCTTTGTACAATTTTCTCAGTTCATCCAACGATTTATCAGTTGTAATGATTGAGCTGACAAAAATCCCACGCGTAAAATCTCCACGCCACGGCACAAAATTGATCGGCCCCGAAAATTCGGTTTGAAGTTGCCTGATCGTTTGGTTGATTTCGTTCAGGTGCTGGTGCGTAAGTGTTTTATATGCTGATATATTATTTGCTCTCCACGTAAAGTGCGTAGTATCCTGTAATTTTTGTCCAGCCCCTGTTGATCCGGTGACACCTGTTGTGTAAACTTCTTTCAGCAAGCCAGCTTTAGCGAGAGGCAGTAATCCCAATTCGATCGTGGTAGCGAAACATCCCGGGTTGGCAATATTGTTTGCCTTTCGGATGGATTCTCTGTTTACTTCAGGAAGTCCGTAAACAAATTCTCTTTTACCCACTGAATCCCCTAATCTGAAATCATGACTCAGGTCAATGACTTTTACTGAATCAGCTATTATATTTTCCTGTAAAAATTTTTTACTCTCACCATGACCAAGGCACAAAAAGAGAACATCAATGTTCTGATCGAATGAATCCGAAAATTTTAAATCAGTTTCTCCGGTAAGATCTGAATGAATTACAGACAAAGGTTTGCCTGCATTGCTACGACTGTGCACAAACACCAGCTCCGCCTGCGGATGATTGATTAACAACCGGATTGTCTCACCACCTGTGTAGCCGGCTCCACCTATAATTCCTGCATTAAAATATTTCATCTTGTTGTTTGTTATCAGTTAACCGTTAATAGTTAATCGTTACTGCAACATTCACGATTAACGGATAACTATTAACTCTTATCTGCATCTGATTTTACCTGATGAAAAATTGCTGTTTGGTTTCCAAAGATTTTGGTAAATCCTTTCACATCATCGCCACTCCAGCCTAAATTCTCTTCACCGTATTTTCCAAACTTCGATGACATGAGATCATACGCTGAGTCAATTCCTAAAATTTGAAAACGATATGGATGCAATTCTACCTGTACTTCTCCTGTTACCTGTTGTTGCGAGCTTGTCAGGTACGATTCAATATCGCGCATAACAGGGTCGAGGTACTGACCCTCATGCAACCAGTTACCATAAAATTGTGAAAGCTGATCCTTCCAACTCAATTGCCATTTGGTGAGCACATGCTTTTCCAACGCATGGTGTGCCTTTATAATAATGACAGGTGCCGCAGCCTCAAATCCTACACGACCCTTTATTCCAATAATGGTATCTCCAACGTGGATATCACGGCCGATTCCGTAAGGTCCCGCAAGTATTTGCAAATATTGAATAGCGTTCGTTGG
>DASTYM010000484.1:0-6321 GCA_035764995.1 Cyclobacteriaceae bacterium
GCTCAATCACCTGAAAGCTTACAATACAATCGTAAGTATTATCGACCAGTGAGCCGAAGGGTGGAATGTTCATGCTGATAAATTTCCCCGCAGGAAACTTACCTCTAAGTACCTGCAGAGCCTCCTCAATTTTATCTACGGCTGTGAATTGGTCAGACTTGTCGATCAGTATCTCAACACCCCTACCCTCTCCGCAGCCTACCTCCAAAACATTACCATGCACATAATCTTTCGCCACAACATATGCTTTAAATAAACGTTGATGAAGCGGGTTATCGGATGAAATATTGTCTGATGTAATTTCGGTTGTATAAATTTTTGACATGATCCAATTTTAAAGTGAGCTCCCTGTCGCAAAGCTGGGTTTTTTAACAATTCGGTGGCGCAAAATTAATTGAATGACGCAGATATATTCTGAAAGGAATATTTTAATTTGACTAATATGATTTACAGGATTCTTGTGGGTTTTTTTTGCCTCTTATGCCTGAATGCAGGTGCTCAGGCACTCCGTGAAATAAACTACAAGTACATGTATCCCAATTCGATCTTCACCTTCGATTGGAAGGTTACCAAGATGGCCGATGGTTTTAAGGTTTATTATGAGGTGCGGCAGGATGAACCAACACAAAATATTGCATTCTCGATCAAACTGGAGACTCGGGGGTCCTTGGCCGACAAAAATGGCAACCCAATTGCCATTCCTACTGCCCCCAAACAGCCCGGTGCGTTGATTGGATCCGCTGATTTTCAGGCGGGGCCAGAGCAAAATATTCTGGTGGCAAGAATTACTGTTTCCGGCTTGAGCAAGGACCTCCAGTACACATTCCATAAAGTGATTCCAAAAAACAATTCGCAATATATGTTGGCCAACCAGCGTGTACTTTTGAAAAATTTCGTTAAGGTTGATGAGCCGTTGAAGTTTGAAGGATTCAACACCAGTGATCCATTGCAGATTTCTTATTACGATGTTTCGTTCCCTCCTGCAGCACCAGCTTTTTCAAATACAATGGCCAAAGTTCCTAAAACCTTTAAACCCGATTCACTTTTTTCTGTTAGCTCCGATGCCTCCCTTTCACTAACTAAAAAAGGATTATACCTCACCCAACAAGACACTTCATCAGCTGCCGGAATTGCATTTCGTGTAGAGGATGACTATCCCAAATTAAATACAATTGAAAGTCTGGCCGGGCCTCTCATTTACATCTGTACAAAACAAGAGGGTGAAAAATTGAAGCAGGTTGGTAATGATAAAAAGAAATTTGATCAGCTTATCCTCAACATTACCGGCAACTCCGATCGCGCCAAGATTTTCATCCGCAATTATTATAAACGGGTAGAGCTAGCCAATCAATATTTCAGTTCATACAAGGAAGGCTGGAAAACAGATCGCGGCATGATTTTCATAATCTTTGGCTTGCCGGATGAGGTATACTTGTTTGAAGACCGTGAAGTGTGGGATTATAAAACTACTAACGCGAAGGCCCGGTTTCAATTTATTAAGTCACCTAGTCTTTTCGATCCTGACAACTACGTGCTGATTCGTGATAAAAAATTTACAGATCCATGGTATGAAACGATTGATTTGTGGAGGAAAGCCCGATTGTGATTTACGATTTCAGATGTACAAAGTACAATTTTTAAACTGTCAACTAATCGTACTTCGTAAATCGTAAATCGTACCTTTGCCCCATGAACACCGACCTGATTTATGGAACCCGTGCAGTGATGGAAGCAATTCGCGCGGGAAAACAAATTGAAAAAATATTGGTTCAAACAGGATTGAATAATGACCTGATCCGCGAACTCGCCAGTGTTGCCCGGGAAAAGAATCTGCCCGTCACATATGTACCGCTTGAGAAGTTGAATAGGCTTTATTCAAATTCCAAAAATCACCAGGGCGTTATCTGTGTATTGTCGGCAATCACCTATTCTTCATTAAATGACTTGATTGACTTTGCCTACAGCGAAGGGCGCGAACCGTTTTTTATTATTCTTGATCGCGTAACCGATGTGCGGAATTTTGGTGCTATTGCCAGGACAGCCGAATGTGCTGGCGTGGAAGGAATCATCATTGGAGAGAAGGGCAATGCTCCCATTACAGGGGACGCTATGAAAACATCAGCCGGTGCATTGAACCATTTACCGGTGTGCCGCGAACCTGATTTGAAAAAAACCTTAAAGTTTCTACGCGACAATGGCATCATGATCGTGTCCTGCACCGAAAAAGCAGAGAAAAGTATTTACGACATCACGTTTGACAGGCCTGTTGCCCTGATCATGGGATCAGAGGAAGACGGGATTTCAGATGTGCTGTTGAAGGAATCAGATGAACTGGCAAAAATTCCACTCCATGGGAAAATTGAATCCCTGAATGTTTCTGTAGCTACCGGTATTGCTGTTTACGAGGTCGTAAGACAAAAAAATATTCGCTAATCAAGGAATTGCCAGTACAGCAATTTCCGCATCGCTCAATGCTCTATTGTAGATTCGTAAATCATCAAGAGAACCATTAAAAATCCTATCATGAACTCTTGAACTACCAATAATTGCAGCAGGGTGCCCGTTACCAGACTTGGTGTAATTGACAAGCGTTCCTGATGAAGCGAGTTTGCCATTCAAATAGTATCGGTAGCTTTTGTCTTGTAAAGAAGCAGCAACATGATACCACTTCCCCTTTTCAATTGACGTAGTAAATACTTGGGATGAAAAGTTGAAAACAAGATTTCTATTCTGGCCTTCTTGCTTCACTCCAAATACTGTAAGGCCATATTGCATCGTTGGGTTATCGGATACAAAAATGATAGCTCCTTCTACAGGAATCTCTTTCGCGCGAACCCAAAAGCTTATTGTACGGTCTCTGAAATCAAATTTATTGGGTAGGTTGATGTAACTATTCGAACCATCAAATTCAGCAATTCCCTGGGTGTTCCTTTTATCAAATGCCAAGTATCGCATACGGTAGCTCGAACCATTATTCGATCCTTTGCTGTCGGAAGGATTTCCGTCAAACTTGTAGTACGCAATAAGGCCTTCGTCACTGGGTTTTGATTTATTTTGGGTAATCGTGCTCGCGGTACATGACAACATCAGTAAAAAAATACTAACCAAAAAAATTGACTTCATCATGGATGTAAATGTTACAGGAATTCACCACCACCTGGCATGGCTTTCACATCATTCACAAACTTTCTGAACTGATCTTCTTTATCTTTTTCACAAACAATAACCACGTTGCCAAACTCGGCTACTAAATAGCCATTCAGTCCCTGCACCACAATCAGCTTGTCGGGAGAGGAAGCACGAATGATTGAGTTGCGGGTATCATACATCAATGTCTTTCCTTTTACCACATTGTTGTTTTCATCTTTTGGAGAAATCTCATGAATGGATCCCCAAGAACCTAAATCGCTCCAGGTAAAATTGCCAAGACAAACGAATACGTTGGTTGCCTTCTCCATTACACCATAATCAATGGAGATACTTTTGCATTGTGCGTATGCTTTCTCAACAGCATCTGCTTCACCAGGAGTATTAAACGATGCTTTACATTCATCAAATACTTCCGCCATTTCCGGGAGATGTTCCTGAATTGCCTTTAAAATAGCTTGCACACCCCAAATAAAAATACCTGAGTTCCACACAAAATCGCCACTCTCCAGAAATTTCTTCGCCAACGACAGTTCAGGTTTCTCGGTGAAGGTTTTTACTTTCTTCACCACTTTTTTATCAGGCAAAAACTGAATGTATCCGTAGCCTGTTTCGGGCCGTGTAGGTTTGATACCCAGCGTTAGAAGCTTATCCTGATCTTTGGCTTGGTCAGCAGCCTTTAAAATAATTTCATGGAATTCTTCTTCTTTCAGGATCAGGTGATCGGATGGGCTCACCACAATTACTGCATCCTTATTCTGCTCATGAATGCGATAACTCGCATAAGCAATACACGCAGTTGTGTTCTTTCGCATGGGTTCTGCTAAAATCTGACTCTGTTGCAATTCAGGAAGTTGATCCTGAACCAAATGTGCATGCTCCTGGTGCGTTACAACATAAATATTTTCTTTCGGACAAATAGCAGCAAACCGGTCATAGGTAGATTGCAATAATGTTCTACCCGTTCCCATAACATCCAGAAATTGTTTGGGTTTTGCATTACGACTGTACGGCCAGAAACGTACACCAACACCTCCGGCCATTAATACAACGTATAGATTTTTATTCATGTAAAAGGAACGCTTTGAGAGCCGGTCTCCGAGCAAGGATTTTAAAATACCCATCCAGCAGATTTAAAGATTTACAATGTACAATTTACGATTTAAATCACGTGCTACGGAAATGACAAAAATTGCACATCGTAATCGGTAAATCGTACGTTTCAAACGATTCCTTCCTTCAAAAGATCATGAAGATGGACAAATCCGGCAACCTTATCTCCTTCCATTACTACAAGCTGGGTAATACTGCTTGCCTGCATGAGCTGTAGCGCTTTCACTGCAAACTCATCTTTCTCGATTTTCTTCGGGTAAGGTGTCATGATTTCAGCTGCCTTCACACTGGTCAGATTAATATCTTTTTGAAGCATGCGCCTCAAATCGCCATCCGTAATTATTCCCAATAGTTTCTTGTCGCTTTCTGCTACTGCGGTACATCCCAATCGCTTCGATGATATTTCAAGAATCACTTCCTTTAGCGAAGCATCTGGTTTCACAATGGGTAGCTGATTCTGTACAAAAACATCTGAGACCTTGAGGTATAATTGCTTGCCGAGCGAACCTCCCGGATGATATTGAGCAAAATCTTCACTCGAGAAATTTCGGAGTTCAAGCAAACAAACAGCCAGTGCATCACCCATTGCCAAATGGGCAGTGGTACTGGTTGTGGGTGCCAGGTTGTTAGGACAGGCCTCCTCGCCAATAGTGGCATTTAATACAAAATCTGCCTGTTCGGCCAGGTAAGATTTCACATTACTCACCAGTGCAACAAGTTTTGAGCCCCTTCGCTTGAGCAGGGGCACAAGTACCTTTATCTCAGGAGTATTACCACTTTTCGAGATACAAATCACAATATCGTCTTGCTGGATCATTCCCAGATCGCCATGAATGGCGTCTGCAGCGTGCATGAATAAAGCAGGCGTTCCGGTAGAATTTAATGTTGCCACAATTTTATTTGCAATTATGGCGCTTTTGCCAATTCCTGTTATGACAACTCGACCTTTTGCAGAATAAATTTCCTGTACACAGGCTTCAAAGTTATCATCAATGTATTGACTCAAATTTTGAATTGCTTGGGATTCATTTAATAAAACATCCCGTGCAATTTTTTTGATATTTTTTACTAAATTCAATTTCCTGTCAAAGTTAGCTTTGTTCTATGGGCAAAGATACAGAATTGACACTTACTACCGTTAGTAACATGATGTTGGTTGAAGAGAAAGATACGCTTAAAATTAAACTCAAAGAGGTTTTTGGCTACGGACAGTTCCGCGGGAATCAGGAAACTGTGATTCGCAACATACTGGATGGAAGGAATACATTCGTAATCATGCCAACCGGTGCAGGTAAATCATTGTGCTACCAGCTGCCTGCCTTGATGAATGACGGATTGGCGATTGTGATTTCACCACTAATTGCCCTTATGAAGAATCAGGTTGATCAACTGAACGCCTATGGTGTTAACGCCCGATTCTTAAATTCCACATTATCGAAAGGAGAAATTACGCGGCTGAAAAAAGACTGCATGAATGGCATCGTGAAGTTGCTCTATGTGGCTCCTGAATCAATGAATAAGGAAGAGAACATCGAGTTTCTGAAAAAAGTAAATATCTCTTTTGTTGCAATTGATGAAGCTCACTGTATTTCAGAATGGGGACATGATTTCCGTCCGGAGTATCGCAGAATAAAAACAATCATTCAGCAGTTTGGAGATTTACCAGTGATTGCATTGACTGCAACTGCTACACCTAAAGTGCAGCTTGACATTCAGAAGAATTTACAGATGGAAGATGCTGACGTGTTCATGTCATCTTTTAATCGTAAAAATTTATACTACGAAGTACGACCTAAGAAAGAAACGAAGAAACAACTCATTCATTTCTTGCGCCAGCACAAAGGCAAGTCTGGAATTGTATATTGCCTCAGTCGTAAAAAAGTGGAAGAAATTGCTCAACTCTTATCAGTCAATGGTTTTAAAGCTGCGCCTTACCACGCGGGTCTAGACCCTGAAGTGCGCGAGAAAAATCAGGACGACTTCTTGAATGAAGAGACGGATATTATCGTAGCGACCATTGCGTTTGGAATGGGCATTGACAAACCAGATGTTCGGTTTGTC
>DASTYM010000485.1:0-4533 GCA_035764995.1 Cyclobacteriaceae bacterium
TTGGCTTCTGTAATCACCATTTTAGTGGCATTGCTGACGGTGAGTTATAAATCCTTTTCAGCTGCGAGATCGAATCCTGCAGACTCATTAAAGCATGAATAAAAAAATAGTTGTGGTGCATAACACCACAACTATCGCTTGCAAATTCAATGCTAAGAAGCTTGAATGGTTACTTGACCAGTTGCCAGATTCATGATATAATGATCTCCGCTCACCGTAATGGTTGCAGTACCATCGCCATTAAATACAATGTGTGCATCAAATGCGTAATTTCCTTTGCCTGCTACTACACCGCTGACGGAAGCATCAGCTGAACCGCTTACAATTGCCTTTGTGGACTTACTAATGATTACTTCATCGATATCGATCATGATGTTACTTGATCCTGATGATTGCTCCTCGATCTTTGTTTCAAATGAACCCGCCCTCTCGTAGGTGCCATTAATGTGATAATTAGCGCTTGCTGCCTCCAGGGAAGTTACCGCCAGAGAACCATTTCCCGAATATTCGGTAGCGAATTTCGGACCATCAAAACTTCCTTCGTAGGTAAATTCTGATGTCAGTGTTTTTGGTTCGTCACTGCTCGTACAAACAAGTGAAACAGCGTAATCATACGCAAAACTGAATATGATTTCCCCGAAGGTTCCGGACAACGAAACAGAGTTATCGGCATTATAACCGCACTCAGCCGTTTTGCCTGAAGCATCAACTGCATCATCCGCGTAGTCGGCAGATTGGTCAGCTGATGCAGCAAATCCTGATTTACCAACTGAAGCCGCTACCATTTCCGCTTGCTCTTCTGATGAAAGCTTGTTGGTACTCTTCATTTCATCATCGTTACAGCCTGCGACAACAAGCCCAAAAATTACAACCCATGCTCCCTTTAACGTTTTCATGTTTTCTGGATTTAGTTGAACATAATTTCCAGTTGGAACGAAAATGACACGCCAGGTTTAAGCGGGCAATCGGAAGGGTCTGCCAATGGTATTTATGAGCTATGAAATGGAAATAAAAGGAGAGCAAATTCCTTTTCGAATCCGAAGCTTAAATGCTGGTTTGGGAAAAAAATTACCCTAGGATAGAAAGTATGAGAGGATCGCGGTTATCCACATAATCGTAAGGAAAAACATCTCTATCCAGTGAGTTTTCGATAAACGGGATAAATTAACCATATTTAAAAATAATGATAATCAACATGTTATCATAATTTTTAGATGTTTTACTTTAATCTATCTGCATAACCAAAAACTCCCTGTTATTGAATAAAAAACGGTGTTTCACGTGTAAACCCATAAGTTTCTGACCAATTGGGGAGGCTGAAGAAATGACGAAATAGACTTCATGATTGATAGTAAATTGACCTGCACTAATGGCCAGGTAAAAATTGCCATGATTAGTCTTCACCAAGCTTCCGATGCGAACGGTGTCACTTTTTTGATCTGCATCGATTTTCTCCAGGGTTTGTTTCAGTTTTAAAGACTCGGCAAGATGTGCGCTGTTCTTCTCTATTTCAAGTTGGGCCATTGCCCGGCCGGTTTCATATTTATCACCGGCACTGCTTTTCGTTTCTTCATTGGCAGATTGTTGCGCAATGGCAATTGCTTCCTGTGCTGAAGCTATCCGCTGCTCAACAAATGCGAGACAGTTTGCATAAAGTTGTTGTTTGATTGACGTCAATGCTTTCCTTTCTTGTCAGAATATCTAACACCAGCCAAAACCTCTACATCAAGATGATTGTCGGCAGGGACTATCGGGCAGGAGTAGCCATCGCTGTAAGCGCAATAGGGGTTATAGGCCTTGTTAAAATCAAGGATGATTTTATTTCCATCGGGAATCCTTAAATCAATGTACCGACCTGCGCCATAAGAAGATTCACCATTGGTTAAATCTGTGAACGGAAAGAACAGGTAATTCTTATACTTTTCATTTGCCATAAGCATTTTCGATTGATAGACTGGCACTTCAAACTTTTTGCCCTTGAGCGTAAACGCTAACATGCCGTAAATTCTGTATTCCTTCAATACTTGTGATGTTGTTTTCATCGGAAAGAAGGATGATTCAGTCATTCGCGTTAATGTTGCTTCAACGTGGTATTGTAGGTCTATCGGAAAGAAGTCATGGTTCTTAAATTTCTTCAGCGCTTTGCCTTTCAGGGGAGAAGTTTTGGCATCGCGGTACTCGGTGTTCAGCGTTTCCTGAAATTTCAAGATCCCCAGTGTAGCAGTGTCTTGCTGCGCAAATGTGGAAAAGGAATTCAGCAGGAGGATAGTGAGCAGAAGTTTCTTCACAAGTCAAAAAATTAGCCTGCAATGTAGGCATTTCGGTGTTGTCTGGTTTAGACCAGATTAATCCCTTACCTGAGTTAAGGTCAATTGAAATTTCCTGTAAAAATGTCAAAAAAATGACTATCTTTGCAGGTTCCCTCGTTGCGAAAAGGCCTTTTTTACTGAATATTTGGCACTTTTCGATCAGGAAACGTTCAAATTGAACTTATTTCGAATAAACACGTTTTGATAACCGATGAGACAACTAAAAATCGTTAAGCAGATTACTAACAGGGAGAGTCAGTCCTTGGACAAGTATTTACAGGAGATCGGAAAGGTAGATTTGATTACCTCCGATATGGAAGTGGAGTTGGCAAAAAGAATCAGGGAAGGTGATCAAATCGCCTTAGAGAAACTCACAAAAGCCAATCTCAGATTTGTGGTATCGGTAGCAAAACAGTACCAGAATAATGGTTTAACACTGGGAGATTTGATCAACGAAGGCAATCTTGGTTTGATAAAAGCAGCGAAGCGTTTCGATGAAACGCGTGGTTTTAAATTCATTTCGTACGCAGTATGGTGGATCCGCCAGTCAATCATGCAGGCGTTGGCAGAGCAATCACGCATTGTTCGTTTACCGTTAAACCGTGTAGGTTCATTGAATAAGATTTCGAAGACATTCTCTGACCTTGAGCAAAAGTTTCAACGCGAACCTTCAGCTGAAGAGTTGGCAGATGTGCTCGACTTATCAGTTGAAGAAGTGAACGACAACCTGAAAGTAGGAGGCCGTCACGTATCAGTTGATGCACCTTTTGCCAATGGTGAAGAAAACAATTTGTTGGATGTATTAACGAATGAAAGTGAAGAAACCCCTGATTCAGGTTTGATGATGGATTCTTTGCGTAGAGAGGTTCAACGTGCGCTTTCAACCCTTACCCAGCGTGAGGCCGATGTGATGTCATATTACTTCGGATTAAACGGAGGTCATGCCATGACCCTGGAGGAGATCGGAGAGAAGTTCGGTTTGACACGTGAACGCGTGCGTCAGATTAAGGAAAAAGCGACCCGCAGACTGAGCCATAGCTCCAGAAGCAAGACTTTAAAGTCTTACTTGGGTTAATAATATTTGATTTTATTCTAAAAAGAGTGTTGCGTGTGCGACACTCTTTTTTTGTGCCTTAACTTCCCCTTTTGCCCCGGCTTCCGGAAGCCTTCCTGAATCTCTTTCCTGAGTCCTCCTCATACCAGGATTAACCTGAATTGGACGTGAGTTACTCCACTGATTTTCGGGTCTTACTAACCGGGGTTTCGGTTGGTTCCTTTCTCGTAAATTTGAATTGACCGATGGCATTTCACGTCTGAATGCCTTAGACGACTGAGGTGATTTATACATTGACCTTGCTTCTTTCGAACGTTCGCTTTTACGAGCTTCACTATACTTGAGCGATTCGGTTATCGATCTTTCTGCTGCACTATTCTTTGGTCCAGGTAAATATGTTGACTGACGAGGCCCGCGAGTTTCACGAATAAGAAGTGCATCGTTTAACAATTCTCCATTTCTTGATCTTTCAACAGTGTAACGATTGATCCTACGTTTATAAAGATCATCTTCTTTCACAAACACCCATTGCTCTCTTGGTATTCTGGATCTGCCACTGAGTACCATACTCACGCTAACGCTGGGACCTAAGGGTGCCCAGCCGCAGTATCCGCCCCCCGTACTCCAAACTACCCAGGCGGGTCCCCAAACAGTATCGGGTATCCAAACCCAGCCATAAATACTGTCATAAAGCCATCGTCCGTAATGAAAGGGTGCCCATCCCCAACTGTAATAGGAATTCCAGGTCCAGCCCCAACTCGTGTAAACCCAGTGTCCTGAAGTAGCATAAGGCGTGAATCCATACGCAACATCTGGCATCCAAACACGACCATATGGTGGATAATTAAACCATATTCCGTAAGGATGAAGTCGGCTATAAAACATATCAACACTTACCTGACCTTGAGGTTCATCTAATTGACTAGTCGTTCGATTAGAACATGAAGCCAGAACTAAAACCGATGTTATTGCAATGATCTTAATTACCTCTTTCATGATTACGCATTTTGTCAATGAAAGCAGGAGAAGAATTTATTGTCCGAAAGTGACAGATTAATTCTGTGGGATGGGATATGTATTAAACGAAAAACTTATGGGTGTAGTTCCTTGGAAAGATTAGGTTCTTTAAAACGTTGTCTCCGTGCCCTCCTATGTTTAAAAAGTAATAGA
>DASTYM010000486.1:0-5360 GCA_035764995.1 Cyclobacteriaceae bacterium
TGCATGCAACCCGCAATTTGCCTATAAGGCAATTAGCCTTGAATCTCAAATCGGATTAATGCTTCCATGCAACATTGTTGTGCAAGAACATGAGAACAAAGAAATTGAAGTCTCAGCCATCAATCCTCTTGAAACCATTGATAGAGAAAATACTTCAACCGAAATCACTGAAATAGCTCATGAGGTCAGTAATCGTCTACGGGTTGCTTTAGACGAGCTTGGTCGAGACAGTTCTGATGCACATCCCAGCGAATCATTTCCAACAGGTTCCCAGCAATGGAATCCGAATTTTCAATGCTGTGGTTAGTTAACAAGTTGTTGACAGGAACAAAAAAATGCACAACTCCTTTGTTGGTTGTGAAAATAAGACCACCATTAATTATAGGAAAGCAACACAAGCAGCAAACAACACCTTACTTATAAGAGCCAAATTCAACATGAACCGCTTCCATCCGATTATAAAACTGTGCCTCACTACTTTTGCTTTTGATACCAGAAATTAAAAAGTCGAGGCCGATCCAAAATAAAAACCATCCTCCAGGCTCAAATAAAACACGAATCATATTGAATGAAAACGCTGATAATTTCAAAAAGGAAATATAGCTTGCTATTATCATCAAGGTAATTCCCAGCAACGTAAATGAAAGCCCCTTAACCTTCGTCCCTTTTAGTTCAGCCCTTAATTGCTGTGATATATTATTGAAATAGTCAAAAAGTCTCTTTTTGATGACTTTTTCGTGCTCTTCTCTTTGCATCCCGTCAGGCACTAATAATTTAAGTATGGCTACTTTGCCCCTGCTTTCCCGGCTCAGTCTTTTCATCTGGGCTACAAAATCATCGGAAATTGTGCGTTCAGAAAATGGCCTTGGATCAAAATCGGAAAAAATATCATCATAGGAATCAATCCATAATGATATAACATTTACATCCCTATTCTTAAATTCAGTACCGTGTTCTGAATGGGTTTTCATCTGACTAACTCCACGAAGTCACCAGGTCAGGATCCTTAACCTGTTTGGGTTCTAATGCACTAACCGCAAGATTCAGTCTCTTCGCTACTTCTGCCCTTAAACTTTGAAATGAACCATTTTGCATTTCAATGATCGTGCCATCAGGAGAATAAGGAACCACCGAGATTTGACCGGGATAAGTCTCTATTACTGATACATAACTAGGCAGGATTGCTCCGTCATAAGGACAAAGCGTCATCAACTCCTTATATAGGGCAGGAAGATAGACTGACAAAACTTTATATTTTCCATGGGCAATTTCTGATTTGGAATTAAATTCATGAAAGTCCGTTATGCCGCTAATGACAAAACCCTCTCGTTGTAACGAAGTCACTAATTTATCTAACACTGCTTCGAATGACATTCTGATCTCGGTTCTGTTAAAGTGATCCATATCTTACCTGTGTTTATTATGGAGACCAATTAATCATAATGATCGGACTTAATCGATGACCAAAGCCACCCCGGGGCATGACTTCTGTCACATCAGATCAAAAACATCTTCCTTATTAAATTAGATATGCTGGGTAATAATACGTTCAAGTTCGTTGGCCAATACCACTCCTGATTGTCTCCATTTAATTTCTCCTCTTTTAAAAAGGACAAGAGTCGGCACACCCTGAATTTGAAAGGCATTCAAAACCTGCGGTGCTTTGTCCACGTCAATTTTCAAAATCGTTGCTTTATTTCCCACACTTGCTTTCAACTCTTCCAAAATTGGTTTCATCATTTTACACGGGCCACACCATTCTGCATAAAAGTCAACCAATGTTGGTTTTTCATTTTTAATCATTTCTGAAAATGATTGTGCCATGCTACTTCAATTTATAGTTTAAACTTCCCCAACTTCCTCCATTATACACCTGGGTGTAACCAAGTGATTTTAAATTATTCTTTGCCGAAGCGCTACGCACACCAGAGGCGCAACAGGTAATGATGGGTTTAGTCTTGTCCTTAAGTTGAAATAAATTATTCCTCAATTGGTCTACCGGGATATTAATAGATCCTTTGATGTGTCCGTTTGCGTATTCTCTTCTGGAGCGAACATCCAAAATTATAGCTCCCTGTTTTAGGAGCTCTGCATAATTCACTTTGGGTCCAAGACCAAGAAGATTCAATATTTCCTTAATCATATTTATACTTTATTGATTGTTAGTCTCCGATCATACAACATGCATAGCTTTTTAGTTCCAAATTCACCTTGTCGGTGACCTTAAGCCGAAATTGGTGCACTATTCTCCCTTTTTTCGTGTTGATATTCCAAATGGTAGGTACAGTGGGCAAAAGCCTACAAAACTTGTTAGAATAAAAATACCAGCAATGACCAAAAGGAAAATTGCTAATCCTCCCGAAATCAGTTTCCCGAAATACAAAATCACAATTATGATCGCTGCCAGTATCCTGAGCACTTTGTCAATCGAACCCATATTCCTTTTCATATTTAGTTAGTTTGTTTTCCTGTTAAAGATGTCACGCTGCTCGAAGAAAAAATGCGATCTTCATCAACGCAGCATATGATTAAAATCAACTTCCAAAGCCTCTCCAGTTCCCTTTAGAATTCAACTGCATTCGCTGATTGAAATAATTCAATAATTGGAATGCTTCGACCAAAATCCAATTCCCATTTGAGCAGTAGAATATTTGCAACAATTGCCAGTGCATTCATCAATCGTAAGTACATGCTCATACGCTTTTTGTCAAAGATTCCGATCAGTGCAAGAACAATAGCGCACAACAATAGTTGTACCGGAACGATCTGAAAAATTATAAAGGTCACAAAACCAATACCTACAGTAATAAAATGTCCGACAACAAAAATTTGCCTTTGTCTTTGCGAATTGTTCACAAAAGCAGCGATACTAAAAATAAAATAGAAATTCAGAGGTATGAGTACGCTTAATCCAATGATCCCGAATCCCCAGGGTCCACCACTGTTCTGAAAGGTTATTATTGTCAATGGAAGACTGACGGCAAGGATCAAAAGCATCAGTGCACTTCCTAAGACGATGTCGAAAATTCGCGATGACAACATTACTTGTAGCTTTCAATGGTTAGAAAACAAACACAGGATACGAAGCTTTGTTACTAATCTCCTTAATAACACTCTTATGAAAAAGCTTCTGAATCAGCGAGCGAGGTTCGGCATAAACAGCCAGAACATCTCCATTGAAGTGCATATAATTATTGATGCCGGTCGCAATATCTGATGTGTGAATTGTATCAAATCGAATATCTACACCTTCATCACCAAAGAAGTCCTTTATTTCTTTCTGATCTTGCTTCAACTCCTCATCAGCAGTTTTACTATCGGACTCCTCCATTGCCTGAAGTATTACAATTTTGCTATGTAGGGATTTGGCAAATCTTAACAGGGCATTAAATGGCAGCTGGGTCGTCCGCCAGTAATCATATGCATACACTATAGTCTTGATTTCACCATAACTGCATTCTTCGGGCACTATCAAGATCGGCACCTTTGCCTCTCTCGCCACTTTATATGCATGTGTACCGAAGGCTTCCTGAAATGTTGAATGTGATGCCTTCGTTCCAATGACAATCAAATCATAATCAAGTGAATTCGATGCGATAACGGATGCGAATGACATCCTGGACGATGCAACCTCGAAACCACATGGAACTTTAAATGCCTTTGTAACTGCGACACTCAATTCTTCCAATTGCGAGTCATGAGCCTGAGTGTTCATATCTTTCCGGTAAACAACTTGTTCTAAGGACATCTCTCCCAGGACCTGGACGTTGATTAAAGTAATTCCAGCCTTAATTTTCCTGGCAAGGTTTCCTGCATACTGTGTTGCGCTATAGGAAGCTTCACTAAAATCTATTGGGCAGAGTATCCGTTTCATATACTTAATGGTCTACTTTTGTTCATTTGACGCAAACCGCTTTCCCATCATAAACAATACACTCGCGATGGCCAATGGCAGGGATATAATCGAAAATGAAATGAAGTTGTGGTATGTCTTGAAAAACCATACTGAAAAAATGAAAAAACCGAGGAAAATAAGGGAACTTAAAACAGGTCTTGCTTTCAATACTGCTAATAGTATAAAAATTAAGATAGCTGATGCTGCATGAATAAACCCTTCGCCTGCAACATGCTCTCCTAAAGCAAAGAACAGCAAGAACACACCGTACAAAATCAATAAACCTCTTGCCAAAAGATTGAAGTAATTCATACAATGGTTTTGAGATTACTTTACTAATTTTCTCAATGCTTCTCTTAAATGGTTATGAGCTATTGAAACTTCATTACGAAAGTCCGCATATTGATCTGACTTTTCCTTTATGGTGTCCTGAATGGATGTTGTGACTTTATCAACTTGTCGTTTCGCTTTGCTCATGTGTTCTTTGAACACGTCAGTAAGTTCAAATTTCTTCAACTCAAATTTTAATTTGACAATTTCCAGTTTCAACTTGAAAGTTTCAATATCATGTTGTAAGTGATTAGGTACCTTAATAGACGCTAACCATGTCTCGGTAGCTGATTCTGCACTGGCAAGCGCTTTAAGGATTTTCTTTTTTTGTTTTTCAAAAGCTTCAATTGATTCCGCTTTGCCCAAAGCAAGTTGAACCTCCAATTCACCTAGCTTTTGCCTCTGCTCAGAAGTCAAAATTCCTGCTGCGGAATTTTCGATTGACTTTTTAAACTCTGAAATTCTCGTTTGTAATTCCCGTTTGATATCCTCAAATTTTTCCCTGGCTTCTGCTTTGCCCAAAGCAAATTGTAAAGCGAGTTCATCGATTTCCTGCTGAGCCGTAACCAGCTTGTCTGCGACCTTTTTCAGAAACGGCTTATTGACTTTTGCTTCCTGTTCCATAAGATTTATTATTTGATCAAATGTATTCTTGCTTCGCATAAAAAAGTCATGATGTCAGTCGCCCGATGGAGTGACTTTAATCAGTTCAAAATCAAATCAATCATACTAACTTGAGTGGAAACCGGTCTCTTAGGATTGATTTAAAGCATGGATACAATTACTCACCTGGCATTGGGTGCGATTATTGGCGAAACGGTCGCCAGCAAACAACTGGGTAAAAAAGCCATGTTATATGGAGCGCTGAGCCAGGCGCTGCCGGATATTGACTCGCTGGCAGTGTTTTGGTTAAGTCCTGTTGATAATTTATTAGCGCATCGGGGTATTACACATTCGTTGTTATGTGCCCTGATCATGTCTCTCCTGTTGGCTTATGCATTTCATCGATGGCAGGGCTCCATGAGCCGACTGAAATGGATTCTCTTTTTCGGTGTGCAATTATTCACACACCTATCGATCGACAGCCTCAATGCTTATGGTACAGGCTGGCTTGAACCGTTTTCCGATTACAGGG
>DASTYM010000487.1:0-3467 GCA_035764995.1 Cyclobacteriaceae bacterium
GATTACTGGAATGCTTAATGATTTTCTATCCCTTAACAAGTTGGAGGAAGAAGACATTAAGCCCATGTACGTTCAGATGAACTTCGTGGCTTTCCTGGAAGAACTTACTCATGAAGTACAGCTCATTAAACGGGTGAATCAAAAACTATGCGTAAAGCATTCCGGATCGGAGATGATTGTTTCAGACCGCGACTTTTTGCGAAATATCCTTCGCAATGTATTGTCGAATGCATTTAAATACTCACATGAGGGGGATATCGTTTTGCTGGAGGCTGAGGTAAGCCATGAGGCGTTGACAGTAAGAATATCGGATCAAGGAGTGGGTATCCCTTCCGAAGACCGGGAATATATTTTTACACGCTTCTTTCGTGGACACAATGTGGTTAACATTCAGGGAACAGGACTGGGACTGAGTATTGCAAAAAAATATCTTGACCTTTTAAATGGCTCTATAGAGTTTTCAAGCAATCTAAATAAAGGAAGTGTTTTTACGGTTCGTGTGCCAATTGAGATATGATAAGTTAAATCGTGACGATTAAGGGATGCTGATGTTTTTTAAAATAGGATTCTCAGAGTTTTAGTGGGCGGAATGAAGAAAGACAATTTTTCTACGAAACGAGCACAGGCTAATCATTAAGACTAAAAATAACTGGAAGACAATAGTGGAACAATGCTAAAGAGGTTGAATGTATCAACCAGTTTAAGGAACAACCTCTTTGGCATAGTTCCTTCAAAACTCAAATTCATAGATGCAAGAAAGGTAATGAGCAAAGCACTTGCCGGATGCGCGATTTAGTTTAAGTCAAAGGCATCACACATTCGGCAAGAGCTTTGCCATGATTCTCAAAAAGGCATGGTGATTCAATAGAAATTAAACAGAAGACCATTTCACCGTCAAGCCAAAGGTATGCCCGTTGCGAAAAATTTGTCAAGGGCAAGGCAAGTGCCGATGGTCGTTTTATCTTTTATGGAATCGTCACCCTTGACAAAAGTTTCGCAACAAGCTCATTGGCGGCTTGTCGGAAAAAATGGTCGGGAGTGTTTATTTCTTGGGTTGGCCTGGAGAGGGCTTTATCCCCCACAACTTTAATGTTTCCCTGAACAGGGCCACGTTATCGTCAAACGTCATCAACTGAACTTCCTTAAAGGTGGACTCGGAAAACATTTTTCTAAGAGTCTCTACGATTTCCGTCATGTCGTGAATCTCAAATGAGTTTGCCCAAATCAGCAAAATTTCTGATGTGCCTCCGCTCTTTTTTTGATACAGGTCTTCTACTGCTTTGATAGCGTCAACACTATCATACGTTGACCCATAGAAGTTATAGTTCACAAAAATATTTTCGAATCCAAATACATTTGCAAACATACCTTGGGGCACTGGGCAAAGGTCTATCGAATAGAAGTGCTCCTTTAACTCTTCATCCGTAATATCGATATTGAAACTCTTAGTTCTCTCAGCGAGCACATTGTGGTTTGATGAAATTAATGAAACAATTAAGTCGAGCAGTTTTCCTTCAATGCTTCTTCGATTAGTGCCTTTATTGAGTGGAACTTTGTGTTTATTTCTAGGAAAGATTGTGACGATGAGGGGAAAATCAACTTGAATCTTCTGCCAAATTGCCTTTGAGTACTCAATGCTCTTCTTTTTAGCGATGGATTTACGTGTCTCAAAATCGGTAAATGTCAACCTCGTGATTTGAACTGAGAGTTCTTTGCCGCTTTCCGTGACAAATATATCAGCCTGTCCGGCTGAATCATCTTCGTTTAACCTGACCCCCTGAACGTTGTGGTTTAGATTGAGAAGGTGAATCTGACAGAAGTACATCCCGATGATTAGCTCTGCCTTCTTCTTGTCTTTTGGAATAAATTCTGGTTCCAGATGAACACGAGAACGCGAATACGGAAATTTAAAAGTTGTAGGCTTGCCCTCAATCCTGCCGAGGTTAATCACGGGGCTCCTAGCAACCAGTATTTCTTTTTTCTTAATCATTGGTACAAATTTAGGCTTATGCCGGAATATGCTTGCAAGGAACTACAGCATAAACGGTTTCCCCCCTCCAGTCGTGCCTCCTTCCAGGAACCCCCATTTATTCCGTTCCTCCTTGCGCAAATTCCTTTCTAAGCCTGCCGATGCACCATAATTAATTCAAAACGATTATGGAAAACACAAATGAGAAGAGACTGTACCAGGTGGCGGAAATCCAGCTTACCTACAAGTCGACCGTGAAGCCCTCGTTACGCCCCAAGATTACCGGATCAAGGGATGCATTCAACATCCTGAAAGAACATTGGGATGAAAACAAAATTGAGTTCGTTGAGCAATTCAAAGTAATGCTAACAAACAGAGCTCAGAAGGTCTTAGGAATCCTTGAGGGTTCCACCGGAGGAATCAGCGGAACAGTTGCTGATCCAAAAGTAATTTTTGCGGCTGCTCTCAAAGCTGGTGCAAGCGGTTTGATCATGGCTCACAATCACCCTTCTGGGAACTTGACTGCAAGCCAGGCAGACATAGAACTTACCAGGAAGATGAAAGAAGGTGGGAAGTTCCTGGAAATACAGGTAGTCGATCACATCATCGTCACAACGGAGGGTTACTACTCGTTCGCAGATGAGGGGCTGCTTTAGCTCCCCTGGCGTTGAGAATGACTCAATAGATTTTAGATTCTTTTGGGTCATTTTTTTAAATCCATTCATTTCAAATTCTTATCTTTATTCTAAGAATTCGTTCTTTAAACGTTTACAAATCGTATCAAATCACCTCGGTGACCAACTCGGTTACCTAGTAGATTCGATAGTTACAGGAAATTGACTCTCAGCACTTTAGCAATAAGGTTCCGTTCCCAGCGGGATCACAAAAGCGAAAGCATCCAAAACCAAAACCGCTCAGAATTAATTTTCGGGCGGTTTTTTCTTTTTCAGCACGCTAAAAAGTAACAACGAAATCCATCCCGTAGGTGACCTATTCGGTGACCTAATCCTTTTTGTAAATAGATCACCGAGGGTGTTGACGAAAGCAATAGCAGGTGGGTTCTACTGAGTGATGCGCTCGTACAGTAGAGAACGTCCATATTACTTACCCGTTTCCACGGAGATACCCAGACTCATGTTAGGTCGTAATGCTAGTATTTCAATGGTCATCTCTCTGATAATTCCTTTGGTATTGTCAGGGATAGCGTGGTCGGATTGTTGGGAAAGAAGTTCCTCCATGTTTGAAACCGTTCGCATTCGTAGATAGCGTGGCGCGGATGCGCCTGCCACCATCCGAAACCAAAGTATCTCGCCCTTGGACGTTGCATTAGCCTTCTTTAGAGCAGTTTCGAATGCAACCCCCTCTCCTGGGTTCAGGTCAACTGTGATCAGTTCAACGCGTGGTGTTGCACGGGGTACTCCGGTGCCCGAAGAAAGTGCAGGCAAAAATTCATACATCCAATTTCCGGCAAAAGTGGCCTGCGGGACCACATTAATGA
>DASTYM010000488.1:0-5882 GCA_035764995.1 Cyclobacteriaceae bacterium
TCTGTCGAGCAAATCAATGGTTGGAAAAAAGTGACATCGGCAGTCCACCAAAAAGGCGGAAAAATTTTCGTGCAGCTGATGCACACCGGTCGGGTCGCGCACAGCAACAACTTGCCTTTCGGAGCCCGTGTTATTGCACCTTCCGCTGTTGCAGCTCCCGGTGAAATGTGGACCGATCAGGAAGGAATGCAAACTCACACCACACCCATTGAAATGACTGAGGCACACATCGCGGAAGCAAAACGTGAATATGTTCAAAGCGCAAAAAATGCCATGTATGCAGGTTTCGATGGCGTTGAACTTCACTCAGCCAACGGATATCTGTTAGAACAATTTTTATCTTCAAACGTCAACCAACGCACCGACAATTACGGAGGAAGCATTGAGAACCGCGCTCGCTTTGTACTGGAAGTCGTGAAGGAAATAAGTGACGCCATTGGAAAAGAGAAGACTGCTATCCGGTTATCTCCCTTCGCGATGTACAATGATATTCAGCATAATGACAACGAAGCTTTGTTCAGCTACCTCGCTGAAGAATTGAACAAGCTTGGCATCGTGTATTTGCACATCACCGACCAAACCACGGGCAGCAAGCCTCACGTGAAAGAGCTGGTGAGAAAACACCTCCGCAACAAATTCAACAACACTCTGATTCTTTCAGGAGGATACACACTGGAGAGCGCTGAAGAAGCAATCACCGATGACCTTGGAGACCTGGTTTCATTCGGAAGGCCGTTCATCAGCAATCCTGATTTAGTAGAACGCTTTCACAAAAATCGTCCGCTCAATATAAAACTTGATGCCAGCACGCTCTACGCAGCAGATGCAAAGGGTTACACCGACTACCCCGTATTCGAAGAAGAATTAGTCAACGCATAATAAAAAATAAAACCAAACTTGTATGGCAACTAAAATTAAATCTGGATCAGTTATCGCAGCACGACTTGTGCTCGGACTCATTTACTTTGTCTTCGGACTAAATTTCTTTTTACACTTTCTTCCGACACCGCCCTCAGCGGGAGGTGTGGCCGATGCTTTTGTAGGAGGCCTATTTCAATCGGGATATTTCTTCCCTATGCTGAAAAGCATTGAAGTAGTACTTGGCGCTCTTTTATTGATCGGGCTATTTGTTCCGCTCGCACTGGTAATATTGATGCCGATCAGTCTCAACATCCTTTTGTTCCACGCTTTCTTAACACCCGGTAACGCCACGATGGGTATCGTGATTGTGGTTGTGCACTTGTATTTAGCGTGGGCTTATCGTGATTATTATAAACCGCTGTTCAACCGTAAGGCGACAGTGAGCATTTAAATCTTGCCGTCTCAATCAACCTAAAGCATTTCCCGAAAAGGAAATGCTTTTTTGTTTCAGTTGATCATCCAAACCCGGAGGTTACTTTCACGTTGGCGAATGGAATGAAGATCGCTCCCCGTCACAATAAAGACCCTTTATGATTTTTCGTAATCGAGTATTGTTCTTTGGACTATTAGTATTCATCGGATGTGGCGATGATGAAACGCAGGAGAAAAAATTTAAAATCAGTGGAACTGTTATCAGTGAATCGGGCCAAGGTTTATCCGGAATCTCCATTCTGAACAATAATGTTGTTGTAGCTACCACAGAAGTGGGAGGAGCTTACAATATTGAAGATCTTGATCCAGGTGCCTATGCGATTCGCGCACAGGAAGCAACCCGTAGTTTTACTCCCTCTGAAATTGAGGTTACGATCACGAATGAAGATTCTGAAGGGAATGATTTTTTGAGAGTTTCACAAAACCAGATCATTCACAACAGTCAAACCTGGAATCTCTTCAACCCCGGTGTGTATTTTGTTAAACAAAACACCAGTACAACACTTCAACTTGATCTTACCCAGAATGCCCTTTGGTTTCAAGCGAGTCAGGGTGGGTTAATCTATCAAAATGTGACGGGTAATTTTACGATTACGGCTACGGTGAATGCAGTTAAAAAATCCGACAACACTCAATCAGCGGCTTGCGATATCTGTTTAGGCGGGCTTATGGCACGAAATCCCAATACAGGTTCAGGAGAAAATTATGTCCACGTGGTAAGTGGCGTTACTCCCAACGGAGTTGGGTACGAAACCAAAAACACAACCAACAATGTATCGCCATACTCGGCCACAGGGGATGCCAACACAAAACACGATTTAAGAATTCAGCGGACCGGAAGCACTTTTACACTTTATCAACGGCTATCCGGAGCAATCACCTGGAATGTAGCAGCCACATTTGATCGTCCTGATTTGCCAGCAACGCTTATGGTGGGCATTAATATTTATACTGCGCAGGCAGGTGCGGTGGCTGATTTGAGTGTGGTGTATGAGAATGTGGTGATTGAGTAAATTCGAAAATAGAGATCAAGTGATCACCCATAGAGTCGGTTATTATTCTATTATTCGTTTTAACTACTTCAACGTCTTTCCGTCATTGCTTATTTTATAAAATAGCTCCGCAGAAGCTCCCGATGAACAGTCACCACTAGAGCACATCATAAAAAAGCTGGTTAAATGGGTTACATTTTTCTGGTTTGTTCACTAACAGTTCAAGAGTTTGTTTTTCTATTTTCTGAATAGGGTGGACCGATGACAATGGGTTCGGGTATGTGATTGTTATAGCAACAAAAATTGAACCCCATTGGCTCTTCACCAAACTTACGGTTGACTAAAGTTAGTTTAAGAGCCCCCCGTTAGCCGAAAAGGGATTAGAGTAGGCATCTATTAAAAAACGTCTTTTTATGGAACCAAAACAAACCGCGGGGAACTCCGCTTTTGTAAAGGCATGGGCTGCGCCAGGAATAAGCCTTACCTTTTCACCAAAAGTGACACGCGATCAATTGATCGCAAATCTTGACAAAATTCTGGGCGAGCTCGGATGCCAGGCATGTGGTCTCAATGGCATCGACTTCATCAGGCTGAGGGCAGATCGCTTCCCTGAGATTTCACGGATTAAACAATTGGCAACACTGTCAAAAACTGACGTGCTGCAACAAGTTGACATTGAGCAACCAATCTTCGAAAGGTTTTAACCGATGATAGCTGGCACCAGAACATCGGTGCTGGCTATATAAGCTCTATCGAAATGAGTTACTCAATTGGGACTACATACGAAGGAAAGAATCTCGACTATCTTTTAAGGATTGCTCCACATGTCGATCACATCGAAGTATCTCCTGATTCAATTTCAACAAACATTGGAGGAGCGGTCACAATACATCCTGACATACTCAAGCAGCTGCAATGGGTCGCAACCGAAACGAATATTGACATTCTGTTGCATGGCGTTGGGCTTTCGATTGGCTCATATGATCATTGGAATGATGAATACCTGCGACTTCTAGACCAACTATTTAATTCTATTCCTTCTATAAAATGGCATAGTGAACACCTGGCCTATACTCGTGTCAATGGGGAGAACCTCGGGACTATGCTGGCGCTACCACGTACGGATGAAGTGCTTGACCTGGTCTCCGAAAGGGTTAACGCTATTCAGGAAAGGTTCAAACACCGATTTCTTTTAGAAAATGTCGCGAGTATGTTGCCCGATCCAGGAAGCAAATATTCCGAGGCCGGTTTTTTAAATAAAATTACGGAGCTAACAGGCTGTGGTTTGATTTTAGATGTCTACAACATGGAGTGTGATGCATACAATTTTGGGTTTAAGATCGCTCCGTTTTTTGACGAACTCAACATCAACTCTGTGTATGAACTACACGTAGCTGGCGGAGCCATCGATGCCGAACATGATTTTAAGATGGACGTACACTCTCGCAGGTTAAGTCAATCGACACTGGACTTAACACAAAAGGTCTTCGATCGTTCACCGAAAAATCTCAAAGCCGTTACGTACGAGATCCTCGAAGAGTTTGTCGGCAATATCGGGGATGACAATATCATCAATGAACTCACTGGCCTTCGAAATATGTCGCGTCATGAACCTCAATGAATTACAGGTTGGTGTACTTGACCTAATCAAATCAAGACACGTTGTTGGAATCAATGACTCGACCGGTTATTTTTTGTCGGTTAAGGGCTCTAAAGAACTACTCGTTGTCAGAAAAGTGGCGCTGTGGTGGCGCACGCTGCAGATCGAGAGTTTTTGCACCCTTTCTTCAGCACTCTTGAAATATGAAAATTGTTTCAATGACGCGGTGACAAGTTTTTATAACTCGTCTTCCTTCTCACCCTATCGCGATGAAGTAGGAATTCAATTCCTGGATTACCTGCAGGTTTATAACAGTGATGCATTTGTCCGTACCGTTAGTAGTTTTGAGCTTGCATTGATACAATGCAAAAAAGGTAAAGCGGTGTCGTTATCACAAACGTGGGAATACGAACCTTATACGATCATCTCAGGGCTCCTGCAAAACGCTATCTCCAAAGAACACTTTGTGAAGGGAAGTTATCTTGTTGAAGTCTGTTCCGGTAATGCTGAATTATTTACGGTAACTCCATTCGGTTCGCATCAGTAATCATTGGCAAGCTCGCCCAACAACTTAACGCAAATAGCCAGGGCTACATCTTCTTCAGGGTATTCTTCCCGAAGAAACAGCATCAGTTCAACAACAGCACGGGGCAACTGAAATTCGCGTAACAATCCAGTCGGGTCATTGCTTTTTGGAATGATCCCATCGGGATATTTGGCCGACATAGCGGCAAAGATTTCACGAGCTGGTTTTAACTCAGTTTCAGTTAAAGAATCGCTGATTTTTTTAAGTTTTGCAAGTTCGTTTTCATTCACCATGGTTCAAAAATAGCATTGTCGGGTATATCCTACAAGTAAAACTACGGGACTGCCATAGCTTGCTTACCGTGAAACGAGATCTAAAGGAAGTTTTCGGAAGTGTTATCAGAGGCCTTAGGGAAGAAAGAGGCTTAAGCCAACAAGAACTTGCAGATTTTTCAGAGGTAGATAGGACATACATTTCTGATTTGGAGCGAGGTCTGTACTCTCCAAGTCTAAATACTATCTACAAATTGGCTGAAGTACTGAAGTTAAAACCTCACGAATTGATTGAAAAAGTTGATGTGCTTATGAAGGTGTAACAAAAAATTATGAAGGTGTTGCAAAAACCTGAATTTCTGCGAGGCCTGTATCGAAGCGTTGAACTGAGCTCTCGGCTGGACGCAGCGTGAAAGCTTCAATCAGCCTGATCTACCGTCAACACTTAGCTAGTATTTTATTTACAGAACATTCTCATACGCCACACTCAAGTCGGCCACCGCACCTGCCTGCGCTTTGATTCAGTCAGCTTAACATTTTTAGGTTGGGAAGTCAGAGTCTACTCCGTTAATCTTTTTTATAATGCATTTTAGGAATTCTCGGCTCTCGACTTGGAATTACTCTTCTCGCTGACCCAGTCACTATGTGTGCGAAGGCCATTCCTGCCGCGTCCTTTTTCCAAAGATTACTTGTGTCTTTGATTATCTTTTGTTCTTGATCACAAACTGAGAGTTCGCTATGCCAGTAATTAAGGTTATTGGGTGTATGTGAAATTCTGGTTTGCCCTTTAAATCCAAATTTACCATTGCTAAGGGGTTGCAACTTCAATTTTGCTATAAGCGCTTTAACACCATGATCTTTGATCCTTTGATAGGGAAAGGTTTTTCCGTGCAAATCTTTTAGGCGGAAGTAAATCGGTGCCCCGTTTAGTTCAATCAGGAATAATTTTCTAAAGTTAAAGAAGTGTATTGATCTCCCTTCCCAGGGTTTGCTTGCCAAACCCTTGGGCCTGAATTTGATAAATGGAGTCTTAAACCTCGAACCAAGAATATTTAGCGATAGATTAGGTATCGCTTCAATTGTGATAGCATCTTCCCGTAGAGTTTCAGTTTCTAGGTTCCAAGTATCTTCATCCCCTT
>DASTYM010000489.1:0-7662 GCA_035764995.1 Cyclobacteriaceae bacterium
CAACCATTGTCACTGCCATTCAGGTTGTTCACATCAAATGTGATGGATGAAAAACGTTCTCCTGATTCAGATGAAGCCAGCTTCACAACAACTCCATTTGATGGAATAATCTCTCTGCGTCCAACAAAAAGATTGTTCAAACCAATATTATTATTCGTTCCGGGGTCATCAGAAATCGTATAGCCTACTTCAAAGATTGATTCATCGGTGAAATCTTCGGTAACTATTGTTGAGAAATCGCTTTCGAGTGTATAAAGGCCCGATTGAATTACAGTGGTGGCCAATTGCTCTGCCTGGCTCCAATTTCCCAAATACAAATTAAGTTTCGCGAGCGCTGATCGCACAGCATGCTTACCGGCAAAGCCCGCATTTACAGGTTCATTCGGTAATAATGTTAATCCTTCATCAAAATCATCTTCAATGCGCGCCAGAATGTCATTCACGGAAGCTCGGGGAATATTGCGATTGGTTTCAATGCTTGTGGTTAATACTTCCGGCACTCCTCCAAATGTATGAAGGGCAACGAAGTAGGCATAGCCTCTTAGGAAGTATGCAGTGCCCATCACCCGATTACGCTCCACTGTTGGAACACCTGCAACTTCAGGTAAACGTTCGATAATAAAATTGGCGATGTAAACAGTATTATATATAGAGCCCCACAAACTGGCCACTGAAGCATTGGCTGAGCTTATTTGCTTGGTACCCAGTTCGCGATATTGGGAGAATGTACCATTATGAATAAGCATGTCGGCAGTAAAATCTCCAGCTATTACTACTCCTGGAATAATGTTTCTGAAAGCACTGTATAGTCCAATCTCGACATCAGCAACATCGCTGGGCTCGTTGAGGACGATATCATTTGTGAGCAGATCAACAGGTTCTGGTTCCAACACGTTATCACATGCGTTGAAGAGCATCACCATGATTACGACCGCTATATATATTATTCTCGTCTTCATCTCAGTGTCGCATTTAATCCTACACTTAACGTTTTTACCTGAGGCAATGTGAAAAAGTCGATGCCCTGTGCAGAAGTTGAGCCATCCAGTGTGCTCACCTCCGGATCAGCACCCGAATACTTTGTGTACGTCCAAATATTCGTGCCAGTCACGTAAAGCCTAAGCTGTTTTAACATCAGCGTGTTGGTAATCTTTGCAGGGAAGTTGTACCCCAGGCTTACATTTTTCAATCTCAAATAGGATCCATCCTCTAATAATCTGTTGCTGTGTAAATTATTCAGCGTGGACCCAAGTTCATATCGTGGAACATCTGTTATATCGCCTGGTTCTCGCCAACGTCTGAGCGCCTCAACGGATTGGTTGTTCTCGATATCCGCACCCATGTTTACAAACGTAGCTTTTGATAGGTTAAGCACTTTGTTGCCTACTGAAAACTGGAAGAAAATAGAGAGATCAAAACCTTTATAGGATAGTGTATTGGTAATTCCTCCAAACAGTTTAGGCTGACTATTACCAATCACCATCGCGTCTTCATTGGTAATAGCTCCATCGAGGTTTCGATCTTCGTAGATCGCATCACCCGTTGCGGGATCAACGCCTAAAAAATTAAGGCCCCAAAACGTACCCAGCGGCTCACCTTCTTTAATAATATTGGTTCCATCAACACCTTCGCCCGTGTAGCCTCTGTACAACGGAATTGAGTCCGCTAAAAAAAGCACTTCATTTAAATTTCTGGATAAGTTAAGGGTGGTGGTCCAACGAAGGTTCTTATCAATGTTCACGGAAGTAACCGATAATTCAATTCCCTTATTCTGCATGTCACCAATGTTGTCAATAATTCCACCAAATCCGGTTGTTGTTGGATAAGGACGAACCAAAAGCAAATCGGAAGTTTTATTGTGGTAAACATCGAAAGTAGTCTGCATGCGACCTGCCCAAAGTTGTGCATCAACACCCACATTTATTTCACGGGTGGTTTCCCATTTAATATCCGGATTATCCACATTATTAGGAGAAACCCCGGTACTTCCATTGTACGTAGCAGAACCCCAGGTTGCTAAATATTGAAACGCTCCGATACGCTCATTACCAGTAAGTCCATAACTCGCCCGAAGTTTGAGATCGCTCACAACATCGGTTGGAAAGAATTTTTCTGAAGAAATTCTCCATCCTGCTGAAATGGCAGGGAAGAAACCAAACTTATTGTTCGGTCCAAAGTTCGATGATCCATCCGCCCGCATCGTCACTTTTGCGAGGTAGCGATCATCATAATCATAAGAGGCTTCTCCAAAGAAAGAAACAAGTCCGCTCGGTGGGGATTTCAACGATCCTCCGGCATCAACAATACCCGCAGAATTAATATACGTGAAGTCATCGCTCGGGAATAATCGTCCTTGAACACTTCCTCCAGTATTAAAGCTTTGGTAAACTTCAGTTCCCAGCACCGCATTGAGCTGATGGCGGTCACTCAGTTTTTTTGAATAAGTCAATGTGAGGAATGAGTTAACGTTCGAGGTAATTCCTGCAATGTAAATTCCATAACCCTGGCCCCCCACGCTCGAAAGAAATCCTCCAATAGCAGTTTGCGATGATTCGTAGTTGTCCTCGGTGATGTTGTTGTAATCAAGGCTTACCTGCGCCTTCAGTTTCAAGTCCTGGCTGAATGAATAAGAAGCATTGATACCGCCCAACAATTTCACCGTCATAATATCGAAACGGGGCAACAATGCTTGTCCTACGGGATTAAAATTAGGAAACCCTGCATAGAGTGGAGAGCCCGGACCAACCAAATAGCCGTTTTCATCATACGGAACAAAATAAGGAAGACTCTTCACGGCTCCTGAATATACTCCATCCAAAAAATTATCTCCCTTAACACGGTGATTCACCGATTTCGACAAGGTGAAATTTGTACCCAGGCTTAACCGATCCGTTAATTTTTGATCAAGGTTAATGGCCAAACTCATTCGCGTGAATTTGTTATTAAGCTGAACCCCTTCCTCATCGCGATAAGAACCGCTGATGTAATACATCGTGTTGTCATCACCTCCGGTAACGGATAGTTGGTACTGTTGTAAAATTCCGGTCCTCAATACTTCATCTTGCCAATCGGTGTTTACTGCATCGGTCACACCTGGAATCAAACCATACGCATCCGGATTTTCTCCTGCATTGGTCACAGCTTCACGTTGCAAGTCCAGCAATTGTGTCGCATTCAGCAACTCAAGTTTTTTAACAGGTTGAATGACACCTCGCTGAACGTCAAAATTAATTTTAGGAGCTCCGCTATTTCCGCGCTTAGTTTTAATAAGCACTACACCGTTCGAGGCACGTGATCCATATACCGCCTTGGCGGAAGCATCTTTCAATACCTCCATAGATTCAATATCACTTGGGTTGATGAGTGAAAGGGCGTTATCCGTTTGCCCGCCATAATCTCTTCCTGAAAGAACACCGGTTTCAACCGGAATTCCATCGACTATAAACAACGGTCTGTTACCGGCACTAATGGAGGTTACACCCCGGATGCGCACCGCAATCCCGCCACCCGGTGTACCAGATGATTGCGTTACCTGAACACCGGCAATCTGCCCTTGCAAAGCCTGGTCAACACCATTGATGGATATGTCTTTAAACTTTTCAGATTTAATGGAAGCAATTGACCCGGTAATGTCTCGCTTCGTAGTTGCGGAATATCCAACAACAATAATTTCATCCAGCTCAGTTGGCTTCTCGACCAATACTACATTCAATACAGGTTCTCCATTGTATGTTATTTCCTGAGTTTCGTATCCTACAAATGAAAATACCAGAACGCTGTTGGCAGGGGCGTTGATGGAGTAATCACCGTTCATGTCGGTTAAAGAACCCAACGAAGTTCCCTTTACCTGGATGCTCACGCCAGGCAATCCGTTTGGTTCGGAAGCAGACGTTACTTTTCCTGTAACGGTCTGGGCAACCACAGCGGCCGGGAGGATTAACGTAAGTATAGTTAACAGTAAAAGTCTAATCACGCAGAAAAAGAGTTTCTTAAAATTAAATTATTTACCCGGAGTTAAAACAAAAAATCCTTGAATAACTGATTCTTGTCTATGTTTCCGGATATACATCCGACTGGGTTTCCGCTTCCAAAAACTGAACAAATAACATAGTCTCATAAATAACCCCGTTTGGGTGATAAAAGCCTTTATAATAAATGGAAAATCGTGCAACGGGTAAGCACAAACTGTAGTCTAATACCGTAACAGGTCAAAAACCCTCAATTCCATGTTCAAAAACTATTTACTGATCAGTTTCCGCAATTTGCGCAAGCATTCCTCCTACTCAATTATTAATATTTTCGGATTGGGGCTTGGTCTATCAACTTTTATTCTGTTGATGGTTTGGATTCAACACGAACTCAGCTACGATACTTTTCATGATAAATCTGATCGAATCTACAGGGCTTCGATGGAATATAGCTTTGGTGGCCAGGTTGCAAAAACTTCTGTGTCGCCAACCGCATTGCTGCCTACTCTTCAAAAAAATTTCGCAGAGATAGAAAATGGAACGCGCGTTTATAATCCCTCATCATACAATCCTTTCATCGTAAAAAAAGATGAGTTGGCATTTCAGGAAGACCACTTTTATTTTGCCGATAGCACATTCTTCAAAGTCTTCTCCTATCCACTGATCGCAGGAAATGGACAGACAGCGTTGAATAAGCCCTACACGGTATTGATCACTCAATCGACTGCCAAAAAATATTTTGGGGAAGCTGATCCCATGGGAAAAATATTGAAAGTTAACGGGAGCACGGATTATGAAATTACAGGAATCCTGGCAGACATTCCGCCTAACTCCTATTTACAATTCGACTTCATTGGTTCATTTCACTCATTACGCGCAGGCCGCGAAGAACCGATTTGGTGGAGTGCCAATTTTCAAACTTACCTCCTTCTTGACGAAAAGGCTGACTTGAGAGTGATCGAGGAGAAGACCAACACCATAGTAAAAGAAGCCCTTGCCTCAGAACTTACCAATGCAGGCGATTACGTAAAGTACAATTTCTTAAAACTTCCGGACATCCATTTGCATTCTACGTTTAGTTCAGAAATGGAACCGGTTGGAGACATTCAGTATGTCTACATTTTTTCGGCAGTCGCACTTCTTATTTTAATTATTGCCTGTATTAATTATGTAAACCTTGCTACTGCACGTGCATCCGATCGCGCAAAAGAAGTTGGTATCAGAAAAGTTGTAGGGGCATTACGCAAACAATTATTCTTTCAATTTCTGGGTGAGTCTGTAGTAATCACGTTTCTTGGATTTTGCCTCGCGTTTTTTATCGTACAACTTGCTCTACCGTTTTTCAACGTACTAACAGGGACAAACTTATCGCAGCGCATTTTTTATCAGCCGACATTTTTAGGATTATCTTTTATTTTACTGATCACAATTGCTTTGTTGTCCGGTGCTTATCCGGCATTTGCAATTACGGCCTTTAAACCCGTGAGCATTCTGAAAGGAAATTTCAAATTCTCAGGTAAAGGAATTTGGTTACGCCAATTCCTGGTGGTAAGTCAGTTTAGTATTTCAGTGATTCTGGTGATTGGCACCATCGTAATTCTCAAGCAGCTTGATTTCATTCAAAATAAAAAACTGGGATACTCAAAAGATAACACAATTGTACTTCCGCTTGACGGCAAAACTGAAGCGGTATACGATCAGTTGAAATCTGAATTTCTAAGAAGTGGTCAAGCCTCCTTCGTAGGCAGGGCAACCGAATCCCCCGCACAAATCAAAGGCGGCTACGGACTGAACACCGATGAAACATCAGAACGTGGAATAATTGCCACGGGAGTTTCTGTTGATGATGATTATATCCGGGCCTTAAATATGGAGATCATTGCTGGAAGAAATTTTACTGAAACAGATTTTAAGCGAGTAGCTGCGGATACAGCATACGCCTTTATTGTGAATGAGTCAGCTCTGAAGGCGCTCTCATTACCCGTTGAGCGAGCCATCGGCAAAAAGGCGCGAGTCAGCGGAAGGCAGGGTGAAATCGTGGGTGTTGTAAAAGATTTTCATTTCACTTCGTTACATAAACCAATTGGGCCACTTGTGATGTTCAATGAACACGAGCAATACAATTTCATCTTTGTCAAACTTAACAGAGCAGATGTTCAGGCTTCACTGGAAAATCTCAAGGCCATTTATGCCAAGCTGATTCCTCACCGGCCGTTTGAGTTCGAATTCGTAGATCAGCAATTTGAATCGTTGTATTCAGCCGAACAGCGTATGGGAAGTATCTTCACAATATTTGCAACACTCGCGATTTTCATCGCCTGTCTGGGATTGCTGGGACTTGTTTCATTCTCTGCATCGCAAAAAACCAAAGAGATTGGAATAAGAAAGGTATTAGGAGCCACAGCAACCAGCATTGTTTTTCTGATTTCACGCGATTACACCAAGCTTGTGCTTATCGCAATTCTAATTGGAATTCCATCGGCCTACTGGATGATGACGCAATGGCTGAGTGACTTCGCCTATAAGACTGATATCGGTGTTTGGCCGGTGATCATTGCCGGATTACTGTGCGTAACTATATCATTTGCAACTGCGAGCTATCAAGCCATCAAAGCAGCGTTACTAAATCCAGCGAATACTTTGCGAAGCGAATAAAATAACGTGTAACGGGTGATCATAAATTCCGGAAAGAAGAGGTTATTTGATGAGAATTCAACGCACGCCATCATGAATAAACTTTTTCTGTTCACCTGCTTCGGGCTAATCTGTTCGGCAGCGATAGCTCAACAAAACTTTCAAACCTATTACGCTCAGGCCAGAGAGGCCTATAAAGGCGGTGATTTTGTAAAGTTTTACGACATGACTGTAAAAGCGAACGAATTGCATCCGTATCATCAGGGCGCACTCTATTATAGAGGCGTGGCTGCCGCGTTAACGAACAAACCTGATGAGGCAATAAAATTTCTGCGCGATGCTGTTTTAGTGAATGCACAATTTGATTTATCGATTGAAGAATTGAAATCACTTTCGGGCCAAAAAGATTTTGAGACCCTAAAAGCGCTCCAACAGGACCTACGCTCATCAATCGTACATTCCGATACTGCGTTTACCGTGAAAGACCGGACTCTGCATTTAGAATCAGTCGCTGCAGGAGAAAAGGATGGCGTATTCTACTTAACCAGCATCCACAGGCGAAAAATTCTTAAGGTCAATGAAAAAGGAAATGTGACAGATTTTACAAAGACAGGTCAGGATGGAACAACCTCATTGTTAGGAATCAAGGTTGACAAAACTAAAAGGGTTTTATGGGCGTGCTCATCACCCATGCCTGAAATGGAAAACTTCGATACAACCTCTGTTTCATCGGTTGTGAAATATGATCTCAGGACAGGAAAGTTATTGGCAAAATTTACACCGGATGCTTCCGTCAAAAGTTCTGTTTTCGGAGATTTGATTCTCAATAAAAAAGGAGAGGTCTTTATTTCAGATACTCAGACCAACACCATCTACAAAGTAAATGAGACGACTCAAAAACTTGAAACATATTTTACTTCGCAGGAATTCTGGAATATTCAAGGGATCACTTTCTCTGATGAAGAGCGATACTTATTCATTGCCGACTATATAAAAGGAGTGTTCCGATATGACACTCAAACAAGAGAGTTGATTCAGATTGGTAAGGAACCACTGGTAT
>DASTYM010000490.1:0-2411 GCA_035764995.1 Cyclobacteriaceae bacterium
TAAACTCCCGGCTGATTTTTCAAAAATTCCGGAAGGGTCTGACAAAGACAACGTTCTCGCCAGTGTTGCAGGGACAGAAGCCAGCAAAGCAGCCATTCGCGATGCACAAGTTCCTCAAACAGCAAAGGTGGATCGCAAAAAAGCAACCTGTACGGTGACATACGATGGTGAGCCAAAATTTGAAAAGATCGAAGGCACCTCACTCGAACTGGGAATGAACACCAAGAGTACAGTGCTCAAATCAGGAAGCAAGTATTATTGTGTTGATAACGGGGTATGGTTTGTTTCATCCGCTGCAAAAGGCCCATGGAAAGTCAGCGATGAACGTCCGAAAGATGTTGACAAAATTCCAGCGAGCTCATCGGCATACAATGTAAAGTATGTGTACATCTATGACTCAACTCCCGAAGTAGTGTATGTAGGATATACTCCCGGCTATATGGGTTGTTATGTTTACGGACCAACCGTAGTTTATGGAACAGGATATTACTATTCTCCGTGGTACGGACCGTACTACTATCCTCACCCCGCTACATTCGGATTTAGTATGCACTACAATCCATGGTGTGGTTGGAGCATGGGCTTTCACTATAGCTCCGGATGGTTTTCATTCAGCATGTACGGTGGCGGTGGTTATTGGGGTCCTCCTTATCACAGGCCTCCTTATTACCCTCCGTATCGTGGGGGCATGTATGGTGGCCGCGGACCAACCTATATTAATGGAGACGTGAATATCAACGTTGACCGTTCCAACAATATTTACAACAGAAGAAATGATGTAAGCACACGCGATGTTCAGCGCGGGCAAAATCCATCTGTATCAACACGAGATCAGCAACGCGGACAGAACAGGCAGCAACCAGCTGTTAGTCAGCAACCCAACAATGCCGGGCCTCGCAAGAATAACAATGTGTATTCAGATCGAAATGGAAATGTGTATCAGCGCAACGACAATGGTAATTGGAATCAGCGCGATGGAAATCAATGGAAGCAAGCTGAGCAATCACAACAATTGAACCGCGATCACCAGAATCGTCAGCGGAGTGCTCAGCAAAATTCTAATTTTAACAATATGAATCGCGGAGGCAACATGGGTGGCAGTTATCGCGGAGGTGGTGGTGCCCGAATGGGTGGCGGTGGAGGCCGTAGAAGATGATACTAGTAGAGATAGACTAAAAGAAAGCTTACTTTTGCAAAAACAAACTTTGAATATGAAAACTAAAAATTTACTAATTGTTATTCTTTGTGTGTTAGCGTCAACTGCATACTCACAAACATCAGATGCTGAAGCAGATGCAATGATTAATCTGCTGGGCGTTCAGAAAAAACAGGCCATCGCACAACTTGTTTCAGTTTCCGGGAAAGACTCCGTTACATTCTGGAAAATTTATGATGAGTACCAGGTTGCAAACAAGAAGACTGCACTCTCACGTTTAAAGCTTTATGAAAAAACAGCTTTGTCTTATAATAACATGACACCAGGTCGCGCTGACTCATTAGCCAACGTTTATTTCGTTAACCGGGTTGAACAGGAGAAAATATTAGAGAATTATTATAAAAAAGTGAAGACAGCAACAAACGCTGTAACAGCTTTTGAATTTTACCAGGCAGAAGTTTACCTGCTTACTCAACTCAGGGCTCAAATCATGATGCAGATCCCTACTTATGGTCAATTAAGAATTATGTCTAAGAAAAAATAACCCATACCCCCTCCTGACCTACCCCATGTGGGGGAGGTCAGGAGGAGTTGAGAGGAGTGCGAAACATTGGCGCGCAATCTCCAGCTCTTCGTTTGTAGGGATAATCAGAATTTTAACCCGCGACTCCTGTTTACTGATTTCAACTATCCCCTTTCCTCCCTTTTCATTTTTTTCAGCATCTAGTAAAATTCCTAATGCTTCAAGGTTTTTGGTGGCAAGTTCTCGCGTAAGTGAATCGTTCTCTCCCACTCCTGCTGTAAATACAAGCACATCCAGACCATTCAATACGGCCACAAAGGAGCCAATGAATTTTTTAATGTGATAGGCATACATTTCATAGGCTAATATGGCCTCACGATTTCCTTTTTTGTACTCAGCCTTCACATCACGCATGTCGCTGAATCCTGTGAGACCGAGCATACCGCTCTTTTTATTAAGGATAGTATTCACCTCGTCAAGTTCATAACCAAGCTCCTTCACCATGTGAAAGATGATGGATTGGTCAATGTCGCCTGTGCGAGTTCCCATCATCAATCCATTCATAGGGCCAAAACCCATGCTGGTGTCTACACATTTTCCGTCTTGCACCGCTGTCATGCTACAGCCGTTGCCGAGATGAACAGTAATTATTTTTGCATGCTTATTATTCACAAATTCTGCTGCCCTTTCAGAAACATATTTATGACTCGTGCCATGAAACCCGTAGGCTCT
>DASTYM010000491.1:0-5715 GCA_035764995.1 Cyclobacteriaceae bacterium
GGGGTGAGTACCTCGCCAACAATGTTGTTGGATGCGTAGAATGTCATTCAACAAGAGACTTTACAAAATTTGCCGGGCCAATTGTTCCGGGTTCATCCGGGCAGGGTGGTGAATTGTTTGGATCACTCCTGGGATTTCCAGGTGAGTATTATGCCCCAAACATTACTCCATACGGAATTGGCGAGTGGACAGACGGTGAAGTTTATAGAGCGGTTACGAGCGGAGTATCAAGAGACGGCCGTGCGTTGTTTCCGATTATGCCTTACCCTCATTTTGGAACGATGGACAAAGAAGATGTTTATGCTGTGATTGCTTACATCCGCACATTGAAACCTGTTGAGAATACGCCACCAAAATCATCTTCTAAATTCCCAATGAATTTTATTATTAATACCATTCCAAAGGCTCCTGCCTTTACGACCATTCCAGCGAAAGAAGATCTGGTTAAGTATGGTGAGTATATTACAAATGCAGCTTTGTGTAAGGATTGTCATACCCAGCAAATAAAAGGTGAATATCAAATGGATAAATATATGGCTGGCGGTTTTGTGATGCCCATGATTTCAGGTGGTACGGTGACGACAGCCAATATAACGCCTGATAAAAAAACAGGCATTGGCAACTGGACTGAACAACAATTTGTTTCACGATTTAAAATGTATGCCGATTCATCGTATGTTCCAGCAACTGTAAATCATGGAGAATTCAACACCATGATGCCATGGGCATACTATTCCCGCATGAAGGAAGAAGATTTAAAGGCCATCTTCGCATACCTGCAATCTATTAAACCAGTAGAAAATACTGTGGTTAAATTTGAACCACCAACCAAATAGTTATTCGTTAATAGTTAATAGTGAATTTAAGTCCAACCTCGTAGTTTTAGAGATTAACGGATAACTATTAACTATTAACGTCATGCGGTCTGTCTACGCAATTCTCCTACTCGTTCTGTCCAATGCTTTCATGACGCTGGCATGGTATGGGCATTTGAAATTCAAGGAAATGGAATGGAGTCGAAACCTTGGACTTTTTGCAGTCATTTTTATCAGCTGGGGCATCGCTTTGTTTGAATACATGCTGCAGGTGCCGGCCAACCGCATCGGGTTTCAGGAATATGGCGGGCCCTATTCGCTGGTTCAACTCAAGGTAATTCAAGAAGTTGTTACGCTGGTTGTTTTTGTAATCTTTTCAATCCTGTTTTTCAAGAATGAAACATTCAAGGTGAATCACCTGATTGGGTTTATTTTCCTGATACTTGCTGTGTATTTTATTTTTAAGAAATAAAGATTACCTGATTTCTTCTCCTGGCTTTGTTTTCCAGCGCTCGTGCATCCAAAGCCACTGAGCGGGATGTTTGCGGATTTCTGATTCCGTTGCATCACTCATCTTTTGGGTATTGAGAATCAAGTCTTCTTCTTCATTGCCCGTTATGGTCATAGGAATTTCGGGGTAGCAGTTAATTTCCTGAACGAAATCATCTCGCATGTGAATGATGGTTGGTACTACAGCCGCTCCTGTTTTCATTGCAATCACAGTAGCTCCAACAGGTGTTGAACAAGGTTTACCAAAAAAATTCACGAACCTGCTTTTCACTTTAGTATCCTGATCAATCAGGATCATCATGGTACCGCCAGCCTTCAGGTTTTTCATGATCTTCAATGTGTCTTTTCCTCTTTCTACTGCCACTGCCCCGAGCTTTTCACGTTGCTTCCACAATAAATCGTTGAGCTTTTTATCCTTCACAGGCGTTCCGATGATAATGGGTTTATATCCCCGAAAAGAAAATTCAGTTGCTGTAAATTCAAATGCTCCTAAATGCGAGACCAGCGCAATTACTCCCTTTCCTTTCGCCTGAGCATTCAATAGGTGCTCCTCTCCTTTCAGTACCACTATCTTTTTAAATTCTTCGTATTTCTTAATGTTATAACCACGAATCAAATCGCCTGCATTCATTCCCAACATTCTGAATACATCTTTCGAGAGTTTTTTTATTTCCGCTGGACTTTTTTCAGATCTGTATGCCAGTGTCAAATGGCGCAGTGTCAGCGTTCTGGAGTGAGATGCCATATAATATGCCAGTCCGCCTAAAAATCCTAAAAACTTCAACCACCACTTTCTGGGCATCAGGCTGGAAAAGAATATCAGGACCTGGATTCCTGCATAAATGCTGTTATAGCGAATCTTACGCCTTAGTCTCTTAAATCTTCGCTTTTTCTTTTTGACCATTCACCGCCAAGATAATATTTATTGGACTCCTATTTACTACATTCATCTTTATGAAAATGTTGTATGTCGTGAGGCACGCGAAGTCAAGTTGGGATAACCCATTCATGGATGACTTTGATCGACCCCTCAATTCACGAGGCGAACGCGATGCCCCTCGTATGGGAAAACGTTTGAAGGAGAAAGATGTAACACCCGACCTCATGCTATCGAGTCCCGCCAACCGTGCCCTGACCACATGTCAAAAAATTGCTGATGTTCTGAAGTATCCGCATGAAAAGATAAAGACTGAAGCCAAACTATATCATGCAAGCGAAGAAATTATTTTGCAGACTCTTCAATCATGCAACGACAAGCATGATGTTGTTATGTATTTCGGTCATAACCCCGGCCTCACCGACTTTGTAAACCGCCTTACCGGGGCTGTCATTGACAATGTTCCAACCTGTGGTGTGGTTGCGTGTTCGCTTCCTATTCAATCATGGAAGGACATTAAGTGGGGACACGCTAAAGTTGATTTCTTTTATTTTCCTAAAATGGATAAATCCTAGGAACCCTTCAGGAACGGAATAAAATCCCACACGCGATTTTTCAATACCCCCTTCTCCGTAAACCTATAGCCAATCAAAACTCGTACGGTACTGCTCGAATTCTCGAATCGAATATCTTCAAACGCCACAGTCCTTGATTGAATCGATAAACCAAGTCCTCCAAAAATGCGATCACTATTGTACCCTATTGCAAATCGGAAAGTTGTGGTGGCATTGAAACTCACATCATAATGTTCTTCACCGGTGTCTTCCTGGTAGTACACCCAATGATGGGCGGGACCTACCGTTAATGTTCCATTAATAAAAAATTTATTTAACACGTAATTATAAGAATAACCCGGTGCAACACTCAACGTAGTGTATTTGAGATCTTCAAAATTAGATCCATCTCTGAACCCAATCTTCATTTTTGGAGAAAGCATGGCAGAGTCAGCATCCGCCTTAAACGAGTTGATGGTTCCGTAAAGAATGAAGGATCCTTTTTTCCTTATTTGTCTTTCCGCAAAGTTGTAGGATGAACGCAGGGAGAATTTCCGATGGTTAAAAATGTAAACTCCCGAAACTCCGAAATTACGCGTATCAATATCAGGACGTTTTGATCCATCAATAATGACGCTTGTCCGCTGATCATCTTTGTAAAAACCTGTGTAGCGCTGATGATACAAATCAACGCCCCACGATTTCGTGAGCACGTTGATTTGCAGATCGCGCGCTTTGGTATCTCCAAAAATTTCTTTTTGCCGTTCGTTAATGGGAATTGCAAAGGCTATTTCAAACCCAACTTCGAAAAGATAAAATCCAAACCCAAGGGAGGCTGTGTTGTTTGGTTTAAATTCTATTGCCTGCTTGTCATTTTTACGATCACTGACCTGAAACGTGAGTGATCGGTGCTTAAGCACCGGCCAAATAAAGAATTTATCCTGGTACTCCTGAATGTAAAAAGAACGAAGGGTATCGACCGAGCCCTGACCCGAGGCAGAATGAGCGCTGATTATGAAAGCTATAAAAAGTATCCTTCGCATCAGAGGATATACTCACTTAAATCTTTATTCTTGGTTAAGCCAGCCAACTTCTCATTCACCATCGTTGCATTGATTGCAATTTTAGCGTTAGCTCCAATTTTATCAGGAACATCAAACAGAAATTCATTTAACAATCGGCTCATCACTGTATGAAGTCTTCGTGCTCCAATGTTTTCAACTTCCGCATTGATATCAAAAGCCGTTTTGGCAATGGCATCAATTGCATCATCTGTAAATTCAACACGTACTCCTTCAGCTTCAAATAACGCCTGGTACTGCTTGGTTAGTGCATTCTTAGGTTCTTTTAAAATTCTGACAAAATCCTGCTGCGTCAGGTTATTCAGTTCTACGCGAATCGGGAAACGGCCTTGCAATTCCGGAATCAAATCGGATGGTTTACTGATATGAAATGCACCTGCTGCCACAAACAACACGTGGTCGGTATTAATCACACCATACTTCGTATTCACAGCACTACCTTCAACAATTGGCAACAGATCTCGCTGAACACCCTCGCGGCTTACATCGGGACCGCCACCGCCTTTTCTAGAGCCAGACGCAATTTTATCGATCTCGTCAATAAAAATTATTCCGGCATCTTCTGCTTTTCGGATCGCTTGCTCTTTCACTTCATCCATATCAATGAGCTTGGCGGCCTCTTCTTCCAACAGAACGTTACGCGCTTCAGCTACAGTAATTTTTTTCTTTTTAGCTTTTTTAGGCATCATGCCATTGAGCATCTCCTGCAAGTTCATCATGGAAACTTCATCCATCATGCCCGCACCAATCATTCCAACGTTCGCATTTCCCGTAGGCTTAATGTTGATTTCGATCTTGCGCTCTTCCAGTTCTCCATTCTTCAGTTTCTCACGAAACAATGTCCGTGTACGCTCATTTAGCTCCACATCGGTAGTTGGCATTTCCTGATTGTTTGGTTCGTTTTGAGGTGCAAAGCCTGTGCGAACGGGTTGCTGTCGCATGGGTGGAATCAAGGCATCCAAAATTATATCCTCCACGATCTGAACTGCCTTTTCCTTTACTTCTTCTTTCTTTTTGGCTTTCACCATATTTACAGATTGCTCTACCAAATCGCGCACCATACTTTCCACATCACGGCCAACGTATCCCACTTCTGTAAATTTAGATGCCTCCACTTTTACAAAAGGTGCATCGGCAATTTTAGCAAGTCTTCTCGCGATCTCAGTTTTACCAACACCGGTTGCTCCAATCATTAAAATATTGTTCGGAATGATTTCATCTCGCATTTCTGAGTTCACGTTCATCCTTCTCCAGCGATTACGAAGCGCGATCGCTACATTCCTCTTTGCATCGTGTTGCCCAACAATATATTTATCCAACTCCGCCACAATCTGTTGCGGGGTTAAGTATGTTGCATCTATCATATCGTCCTCTTTTTAAAAATCATTTTTTGAATATTTGCATTCAGTGTAAAGGAATATGCGCCATTGCCAACGCTGAAACTGCTTCTACTGACTACTAATTCAACAGCTTTAATATCGATGGCTGCTCCAATGCTTAGTCCTTTACCTCCGCTATTCTCTGTATTGAGCTCCTGCCCCTTTAAAAAGTTATACGCGAGCAGTACATTCACGTTGCGATGAAATAAAATCTCCGCTCCAATAATTATATGACTCATAATTTTGTCGAGCGAATTCAGGTCATCAATTTCCGTATCGGGATTATCATAATCACCTCCTGCTGAAGCCAGGTTATAGGTTGTAAACGAAAACCGAAGAGGCATGTGTTCAGGCTTAAAGGTCACTCCTACCTGAATGTCAAACGGAACTTTTGTTTCGCTGGCTTCAGAATATTCAGACATCACAAATCCAAGATTTTTAAACGCTAACCCAACAGTTAAATTTTGAGTGGGATGAATAAAGGTTCCACCCAAATCA
>DASTYM010000492.1:0-7334 GCA_035764995.1 Cyclobacteriaceae bacterium
TGACCGCTGTTATGGGTGGTAATGATTGGCATTATCAATCATCAAGACATGCGTCATCCAAAATTAAGAGAGAGAGAAAGGGTTAGTCTCTTTTCCAACGCTGGCCAATTACTTTTCGGGCTAACTACTTTTCTTATTTGAAAAACCTGACAAAGATCAATATTCAGGCTGTAGAAAAATCAACGGGTCATTCAGTAGCAGTTGTAAACTTTACATATTGTTAATTAAACACACAAACAATGAAAAAAGTAACATTCTTGATGCTATTGCTCATGGTTCTGGCAATAGCATTCGTCAATGCGCAGGACGCACAGAAAAGAGAAATGCCGCCCAAACACAGGGGCATGCACCCACGTCTTCAGGCTGATGGAACAGTGGTCGATGACGATGGCAAAACACTTGGTTCCATTAAGAACGGAAAGGTTTGTGATCAAACCGGGAAAGTGATCGGCATTATCGCTGATCATGGTGATGTAACAACAGCCAACGGAAAGTCCATTGGCAAAATCCAGAAAGATGGAACCTACAAGTCTATGAAAGGACATGTTGTTACAACAGATCCGGATGGCGTAGTAAAGGTGGCGGGCAAAGAAGTCGCCAAAGTTGAAGCTGGCTACAAAGACAAGTCACATGGCTGCGCCCTGCATTGTTTCTTCAGCGCAGAAAATGAAGATTCCAAAGAGTTAGATGAAGATATAAAAAATCGCTAACCGGATTTTCACCTACTTGCAAACAATGTCATGCAACGTAGACTTTCATCATATGAAATCACAAAAGCAAATGGTGAAAAGTCTACGTTCATTCCTGAGAAACTTTACGGCTCGCTGACCCGCTCCGGAGCCAATACTACCCAGGCACGCGAAATCGTTGAAGCCATTACAAAAGAGCTTTCTCCAGGGATTTCGACAAAGAAAATCTATAAGAGAGCCTTCAGGCTGTTGAAGGAAAGATCAAGGATTATTGCAGCAAGGTACAATCTGAAGAATGCTATTATGATGCTCGGACCTTCAGGGTACCCATTCGAGAGATTTGTTGGTGAACTAATGAAACATCAGGGCTACAAAGTCGAGGTAGCCAAGATTGTTACAGGTAAGTGCATTAATCATGAAGTCGATGTCATTGCAGAGAAAGATAACAATCATCTCATGATCGAGTGCAAGTATCATAACCAACCCGGCACGGTCAGTGATGTTAAAATCCCATTGTACATTCAGTCTCGTTTTCTCGATGTGACTGAACAATGGAGGCGATTACCAGGCCATGAACGCAAACTTCATCAGGGGTGGGTTATAACAAATACGCGATTTACAGCTGATGCTATTCAATATGGAAAATGTGTAGGATTGAACCTGGTTGGTTGGGACTATCCTGCAAAAGGGAGCGTGAAAAATGTCATCGATTCACTCGGACTTTATCCCATCACTACAGTAACGTCTCTCACACTTGCTGAAAAGAAGGCTTTGCTGGAGCTAAATTTGGTGCTGTGTCACGACCTTCAGGAGAATGAATCCGTGCTTACTCAAATCGGTATTAAGGCTCCCAGAATTAAAACAATACTCATGGAATGCGCCAAGCTTTGCCAGCGTTCAATTGAAAGAACTCCCTACCACTCGTGAGCATAAATGCTATGATATTGCCCGAAAAATCAGAAGATCATGAACAATCATTTGCAGGACTCACCGAAAATGAAGCCCACGAACGTCAAAAGCAATTTGGTCTTAACAAAATTGAAACGGAGAAGCATCAAACAATCTGGTCAATCCTGTTTGGGCAATTCAAATCCCCTATAGTCTATATATTGTTGTTTGCTGCATCCATGTCATTCTATTTTAATGAGTGGCTTGATGGTATCGCAATTCTGATTGTCATCATAGTGAATGCGGTCATCGGATTTTACATGGAATACCAGGCAGACCGCTCCATGGAAGCTTTGCAAAGTCTTTCCGTAGTATTATCAAAAGTAAACCGCGAAGGAAAGTTTAAAGAAATCAATTCCGAAGAAATTGTTCCAGGCGATTTGGTTTATTTAGAAGCAGGTGACATTGTTCCAGCAGATGGAAAGATTTTGAAGTTATCCCGGTTGCTGGTAAACGAATCAGCACTTACCGGAGAATCGGTTCCCGTTGAGAAGAATCTTACCCCATCCGCCACATCTGACCCGCACGCGAAAAACCTGTTCAAAGGCACTTTTGTCAGCAACGGCAATTCAACATACCGGGTCACATCTACAGGTATGCAGACTGAGCTTGGTAAAATTGCAAGCATGGTCCAATCTGCCACTCAAGCTGCAACACCCTTGGAAAAGAAACTTGAGAGCTTCAGCAAAAAGCTCATACAGATAACGGTCCTTCTGGTGCTGGTTATTTTCGTTGCAGGGTGGATTGCAGGAAATGATTTTTTCGAAATGTTAAATACTGCGATCGCTTTAGCAGTTGCTGCTATACCTGAAGGCCTTCCTATTGTAGCTACAATTGGGCTGGCCCGTGGAATGCTGAAGATGGCCAGGCACAAGGTTATCGTAAAAAAATTATCAGCTGTTGAAACGCTTGGAGGAACCAGTGTAATATGCACCGATAAGACCGGCACATTAACAGAAAACAAAATGACGGTTGTGTCTGTATTGCCTGCTTCTCATCAACAAGATATCATTGAGGCGTGCGCACTATGTAATACTGCCATCATCCACCAGGATAATGAGCTTGGAGACCCGCTTGAAGTAGCATTATTGAGATACGCATCACAGTATCTGAAAATTGAAGAACTTCATGATCGCTATCCTAAAATTGATGAGGAACCATTCTCATCAGAATCCAAGAGGATGATCACCTTGCATCAAAACGGAAATCAACATATTACTATCGCTAAAGGTGCGGCCGAATCAATCTTAAGCATCTCATCAGAATCCACGAACCAGAATGAGGATTGGAAAGTAAGAGCAATTGAAGAAGTAAACAGGCTTGCGTCTGAGGGATACAAAGTTATAGCAGTTGCAAATAAGTCACACCTTGAATCAACCATCGCGAGCACAGGTTTTAAATATATTGGAATAGTCGGACTTATAGATCCACCCCGACAAAACGTTGCAGAAGCGATCAGTGAGTGTAAAACTGCTGGGATTAAAGTAGTCATGATCACAGGCGATCATCCTGCCACAGCCAAAGAGATCGGCAGACAGATCGGGATTCAATCTACTCAGGTTCAACTCGGTGCTGACATGAAACCGTACGATGAACTCACCGAACAAGACAAATCGCTATGGTTAAATCAAAGCATTTTCGCTCGTGTTAGCCCGGCACAAAAGCTTGATCTCATAGCATTATACCAGGAAAAGAATTTTGTGGTTGGCATGACAGGTGATGGCGTGAACGATGCTCCCGCACTAAAAAAAGCAGACATCGGTATAGCCATGGGGATGCGGGGCACGCAAGTAGCACAAGATGTAGCTGACATGGTCATCAAAGACGATTCATTCTCCTCAATCGTTACTGCAATCAAGCAAGGCAGAATCATCTTTGACAACATTCGCAAATTTGTTGTGTTCCTGCTGTCCTGCAATCTTAGTGAATTACTTACAATCGCATTTACTGCAATCGTCAATCTTCACTTTCAACTGTTTCCACTACAGATCCTGTTTATAAATCTTGTGACGGATGTTTTCCCAGCGCTCGCCCTTGGAATGACTCCCGGGAATCAGGAAATCATGAAAGTAGCTCCAAAGGGTGCTGATGAACCGATTATTACAAAATCCCAATGGACTGCCGTAGTATTTTACTCCATTGTCATCTCTGCAGTTAGCCTCGGTGCTGTTATGTCAAGTCATTTTCTTTTTCATAAAGAAGAGGATTGGAATCCCGAACTCTGTAATAATATTTTATTCTTCACATTGATTTGTTCCCAATTGCTGCATGTACTGAACATGAATTCAAAGGGAACGAACATATTGCGATCCGAAGTGGTGAGAAATCGGTACGTATGGTACTCTATTATTATATGCATTGCTATTCTTCTCGTTTGTTATGAAGTCAGTCCAATCAGAAGCGCTTTATCGTTGTTCAGGCTAACTGTTCTTGACTGGTCAATAATCATTGTCTTCAGTTTTGCCGGCCTTATCATCAATCAGCTTGCCAAAGTATTTAACCTTATAAAACAATAGAACGATGAAAACCCTGTCAAGAACTGAAACATTCCCCGCATCAGCTGACCATGTATTCAAAACAATCGATGACCTGGGTGTAACAGGAATGCATATGACAGAGTCATCAATAATGATGATGGGAAGCAAACTAAACCTGGAATTTTTAACGGCAAATAAGACGGGGCCAGGTTCGCGTTATCGATGGACAGGCAAGATGATGGGATTGATGATGGACTTCACCGTAGAAGTTACAAAGTGGATAAATGGAAGAGAAAAAGTTTGGGAAACTATTGGTAATACGAAGCTCATTATTTACTCATGGTACAGCATGAGACTTTTAGTTGAAGATGTTGTGGGAAGAACCGAAGCGAAATTGTCTATCTCTTATGAGAAACCAAAAGGCCTTTTTAATCGAATTCTATGTTTCCTTTTTGCAGACTGGTATTGCAGATGGTGTCTCAAACAAATGTTGGGAGACGCCAGGAAAACAATTGAAAAGCGACAAGAAGCCACAGTAACGGCATGAGTATTTATGTTGTCAAGTCCGTGATAATCCGCTATGATTAAAAAACTGATAAGCTGGTCAATCAAAAACAAGTGGATGGTGATCATCATGTATACAATCATGATTATCTATGGGATCTATTCAGTTTACAATACTCCGGTTGATGCGATTCCAGATCTATCGGAAAATCAAGTGATCATTTATACGGAATGGATGGGTAGGAATCCTCAAATTATTGAAGATCAAATCACCTATCCTCTTACTTCCAATCTTCAGGGAATTCCCAAAGTCAAGAATATTCGCGGTGCAAGCATGTTTGGGATGAGTTTTGTGTTTGTCATTTTCGAAGATGATGTCGACATCTATTGGGCGCGATCCCGGGTGTTGGAAAGATTGAATTATGCAACGCGTCTTCTTCCATCAAATGTCACCCCTACCCTTGGGCCGGATGGAACGGGATTGGGACATGTGTATTGGTATACGCTCGATGCGCCAGGTTACGATCTGGGCGAACTGCGCGCACTTCAGGACTGGTATGTCAGGTTTGGTCTGCAGACTGTGGAAGGTGTTAGTGAAGTTGCATCATTCGGTGGCTATCAGAAACAATATCAAATTGTAGTTGATCCTTTAAAGCTCCGTTACTACGACATCACATTGATGGATGTAGTCAACAAGGTTAAAGAGAACAACAACGAGGTTGGCGGACGCAAGTTTGAGTTGTCGGATATCGGATACATCATTAAGAGTACGGGATACGTAAAAAATATTAATGAGATCGAAAACATTCCATTAAAGACTAAGAACACAATTCCTATTCTGATAAAAGATATTGGAACCGTTCAAATGGGTGGCGACCTGCGCCTGGGTATAGTAGACGAAAACGGTGAAGGAGAAAAAGTGGGTGGAATTGTGATTATGCGCTATGGCGAAAACGCGAAGGAGGTTATCGATCGTGTCAAAGAAAAAATTGAAGACATTAAAAAGGGTTTACCGGCAGGCGTAAACGTTAAACCCGCCTATGATCGGTCCGACCTGATCAACGCGACCATTGATACCCTGAAGGAAGCCGTTACAGAAGAGATTATCGTGGTTGCAATCGTTCTCTTCATCTTTTTATTGCACGTCAGAAGCGCATTCATTGTTGTCATCACAATTCCGGTGTCTGTGCTATTTGCTTTCATATTGATGAAATGGTTTGGTATTACATCGAACATCATGTCATTGGCAGGCGTGGCTTTAGCGGTTGGCGATTTGGTCGATGCAGGAATTGTAATGGTCGAGAATGCAATGAAAACGATTGGTGGTGAGGCTGAGATAAATTAACAATGGAGGAGTCTAGAATCGATAAGATTGAAAAATCATCGCAGCTGATTGGAAAAGCAGTCGTGAGTTCTATTCTCGTGACGCTCATTTCCTTTAGTCCAATCCTTTTCCTTACTGGCCAGGAACACAAGCTCTTTTCCCCTCTCGTTTGGACGAAAACTTTCGCGATGATTGGATCCGGGCTTGTTGCAATCATGCTTGTTCCTGTTTTGATGGCAATTTTTCTAAAAGGAAATGTAAGACCTGAAAGTAAACATCCCCTTAGCCGGTTTTTCACCTGGATTTATGGGCCTGTGATAAGATGGTGCCTGAGATGGAAGAAGGTTACCCTTGGACTTGCGCTTGCACTGGTACTCGGCAGTGTTCCACTTGTAATATACCTTGGAACCGAGTTCATGCCTGCACTGGATGAAGGATCGTTGTTATTCATGCCTGTAACATTACCAGATATTTCAAACAACGAAGCCAAGCGATTGCTCCAGGTTCAGGATAAAATTATTAAGTCACTTCCCGAAGTTGAAAACGTTTTGGGTAAGGCAGGACGGGCAAATACTGCAACTGATAATGCGCCTATCAGTATGATAGAAACAATCATTATTCTTAAACCACAGCGGGAATGGCGCGAAGGAATCACCAAGGAGGATATCATCCGTGAATTGAATAGTAAACTCGCCATTCCCGGAGTGATCAATAGTTACACACAGCCCATCATCAATAGAATCAACATGTTGTCTACCGGTATTAGAACAGATGTAGGAATTAAAATCTATGGTCAGAATCTTGATTCCATAAACGTGTTGGCTCATGCGTTCAAGAAACAACTCGAAGGACTTGAGGGAATAGCTGATCTGTATGTAGAACCGATTGTTGGTGGAAAATACATTGATATCAGAATTCGAAAAGATGAGATAGGGCGATTTGGATTGACCGTGGACGATGTCAATATGTTTATCGAAACTGCACTGGGTGGAATGAATGCTACAACAACAATCGAAGCACGTCAGCGATTCCCTGTGAGTGTTCGCTTCGCGCAGGATTATCGTAATACCATTAGTCAGCTCAGGAATCTCCAGGTACAAACGCAATCTCTTGGTCCAATTCCTTTATCCACAGTTGCAGAAATTTCGATTGCAGAAGGCCCCCCTATGATCAACTCAGAAAACGCAATGTTGCGTGGCACTCTTTTATTCAATGTTCGTGGCAGAGATATGGGTAGTACGGTGTCAGATGCAAAGAAGCGCCTGGAGAACGCGGTGAATAATTTACCAAAGGGATACTTTCTTGACTGGAGCGGTCAGTATGAGAATCAGGTGCGGGCTCAGAATAGACTTATGTTGATCATCCCAATCGTGCTCGTAATTATTCTGGTGG
>DASTYM010000493.1:0-10306 GCA_035764995.1 Cyclobacteriaceae bacterium
TTCAAACGTTGTCAACGGTTACCTGAACTACGTGGAAGAAGCAAAGCACATTGAAAAATTCACTGCGACTAGGTTTATCTTTTCACCGAAACGAAGTGATTTTACATCCAAACTATACGCTGCCGTTCTGAAAAGTTTTGCTCGTTGGGCTCTCTCCTACCGGGAAGCCAGCGAAGAAGAGCTTTCACCGATCGAAAGGCAGATTCGAAATGCTTTCATGAGCACCAGTGTCTTTGGACTGAAGCAGATCATTTCGATCAAGGCAAAGATCCGTTCTGCTAAACCTTACTATAAAGAAAGTTTATCTGAACGTGAACGGGATAAAATGTTGCGGGGATGTGATAAACCCAGGGATCGCGCACTGCTGGCCCTCATGGGATGGAACGGCTTGCGTCCCATGGAGGTGTTGCGTCTGCAAGTGAAAGATATCAATATTAAAGACCGCAAGATTACGATCTGGGGAAAAGGCAGATCGAAACGGCATAAGGAGATTATTTCACTTTTTAAAGTTCCTCGTCAGGAGTTAACGCGTTACTTAAAAAGTAATCCTCGCAAAGGAAAACTTTTCGGCAATCTGAATTACAAGGACCTTCATGACCTGGTGATGCACTACCTGGATAAAACTGGCGTCACAAAAAAGCGAAGCCCCTTCTCTCCTCACAGTTTGCGACATACTGCCGGTCAACTTCTTTATGACAATGGCGTACCGCTCGAATTTATCCAGCGAACACTGCGTCATGCAACCATGGAAGCTACCTTGATCTATGCCAGGAAAGCAATTGAGCGGATGTATTTCAAGAAGATGAAAAGACTTTAGTTTTAAAGCTGAATTGCTTATTTTGATGATCGGAGCCCATCGAACTTCTCTAAAAAGTAGAAGACATGTTTTCTATGACTGATTCGATCGAGTTAAAGAAATGGGCGCCTTTTGCTACAATAGGCATAGTAATATTGAGTTTTCTAAATCTGCATTTCTTTTATTCGGGATTTGGCATTCAAATATATAATTATCTCGATGTTTCCGAGATCATATTCTCGCTAACGGCATTCTTCGCTTCATTATTTTCACTTCTGTATTTTGTGGTATTTCTTTATCTTTTCATCAGGCAAAAAAGTAAAAATGAAAGTGAACAAGATACTGTAGAGACCGAAAATAAAGCATTGCTTTATTTCAGAAATCATAAGTTAAGGTATTTAAGGTTTCTTCATAAGCTCTTTGATGGGCTAACACCCTATATCCTACTCACAACCATTCTTGTTGCTCTATTTTCTCTTTACTTAGCTGGTTCCTTTCCCCAAAGCGAACTTCTAAAGTCATCCATGGAATATGAGTTTCATTCCTTTTTGTTTATTATCCTGCTATCAGGATACATAACCCTATTAAGCATCTGGATCGGTAAAAGAACAAGCGTTGATAAAAAGGATGGATATCTATTTATTTCAGCATTATTAATAAATACACTTTTGTTTTTGATGATAAGAAATTCAAAAAGCTCTGAATTGATTATGGCGGGTCATCCCAAGTATTCAGTGGAGATGACTACAAATCATAAGAGGTATTCAACAAATGATTCATTGGTGTTTATCGGAAATACTAAGAATTACTATTTCCTGTACAATAGAAAGTCGAAAGAGTCTTTCATAATTCCTTCCAATAGCATATTAGAAACAAAAATGCATAGACTGCGATTTGGTCTCTGACTTCTCAACCTTGTATGAATAACCCCAACCAAGTTTTACAACAATGGACCTAATTGAAGAAAAGCTCAAGGATATTCCTGATAGAATTCCTTTCGGTATTCAGATGACCAAGGTAAATCAAACCCTTCCAATTTATCAGGGGAAATTTCAACTGATGCAAGAGGAGAACGCCATTGAGATTAACGGGAACTTGTTTTTTGAATGGTTCCCGAGCCCATGCGCGAGGTTCAATGGAGAATTAACTAATAGAACTGCTGACCTGAGTAGCTTACATCGCGCAGACAAATTCGAGTTAATTATTGATGGACTCTCCGTTGGCGAATGCTTTCTTACTAACACGTCTATCTCTTCAACTGTTTCACTAGAAGGTAAATTAACCACTTGTGTTACTGGTGACAAATCAATCAATGTAAGTAGCATAAACTTCGCAGTGCCAAACTTAAGATATTTTATGGGGGCCTCCGTAAAAGTTCAGAAAGAGCAAAAAGTCAAGCTTGAAAATAGTCGCGTGGCGCTCGAGAACGAAGAGTATCTAATACAATTGGACAAGGCAGAAAATTATGAGGAAATTAAGCGCTCGTTAGATTCTCAAGGGGGTTATATACTACTCTATTCGGGCTCGATTGTATCAAAAAAAGGCACGATGAGTTTTGCTGATGTAAGAGATATTGTTCATCAGCTTCACTTTTTCTTAAGCTTTTTGAATGGTCGAAAATCCTCACCTCTTTTTCTTCAGGCAAGTTTTGATCACGAAGTTAAATGGTCAGACTTTACGCCTTACATTGTTGATCAGTATAAGTCCGTTGTTAGCTGGCCCATACGAAATTCAATTGAAGGGCTAGATAAGCTGTGGCTAAACTGGAGGACGTTATACAAGGACGAGGCTGCGCGGGACGTATTAAAGTCGGCTATCCATTGGTATCTTGAAGCTAACTCGAATGTAGGGTATGTTGAAGGATCTATAATTTTGACCCAAACAGGATTAGAATTAATGTACAATTGGCTTATTGTGGAGAAAAAGAAGATCATTTTAGGTGCAGATTCCGAAAATCTATCGGCCGCCAATAAAATACGCCTGATTTTGAATCAGCTTCGATTGAATCCGATAGTACCTTCTACGCTAAAGAACTTAACTGCTTTTGTGGCTTTGAACAAAGACATCGCTGACGGTCCTGATTGCTTTGTTCAAATTCGAAATGCTATTGTTCATTCTCAGCAGGAGAAAAGAAAGAAACTAGGGAAGATTTCGCTCAATGTTAGATACGAGGCTTTGCAACTGGGGCTCTGGTATCTTGAGCTTTGTATTCTTTATGAGATGGGGTTTGATGGAAAATATGCCAATCGGACCACGTTGCAGGAATGGGCTGGACAGGGTGAGCAGAAAGTCCCCTGGATTAATTAGTCTTTAGTCGCACTTCATTTATAGTTCATTGTCTATGGCAAAAGCACCTATTAATTATGTCACCCACCGTAAGGAAAGGGAGTCTGCAAGAGCATTCGAAGCGTTGGTTGATCCATGTGTGGTTAATTGGAATGTAAGGGATTATGGAACTGATTGTTCAGTTCAATTTGCTGAAAAATTAAGGAACGATGGTTCAGCGACACTTTCTGGTTTGCATTTTTTTGTCCAATTAAAATCCACTGAAAGAGAAACCAGTATGTTTTCTTTTCAAACAGACGTATCGAAACTGGTATCTTGGAGCGCATCAAATGTGCCTGTAGCACTTGTAATTTATTTATCAAATTCAAAAAGATTTTACTACAAGCTGATATCTCAAGAATTCATTTCGTTGTTGTCAAAAACGAAACCGGATTGGTCCACCAAGAAAACTGTAGGCATTCAGTTTAATGAGAAGGATGTCCTCAGCAAAGAAAACCTTTACACCAAATTTAAGGACCTGCTGAATCAACTCGGCCCAAAGCATAATCCATTGCTACCAGGAACTTATTTTTCACTAAAGCACAAAGCGAAAAAACTTATTGATGATTATCGTGCCGTAACTTCTGAATTGTCATTCGATTCTCCGGTACTAACCATTGATCGTTTAATTGAGAAACTTGACCTTTCAATATATAAAGTAGCAGTAGTTGGGCCATCACGGTCAGGCAAAAGCACACTAATTAACTGCTTATTAAAGCGTGATATTTCTCCCATGGGCATCTTTCAGACAACAGGTGTACCAATTCAAATAATTCCGGGTTCTAAAGACCAGGTGGAGATTTTCTTTCTCAATGGAAAGCGGACGAGAGAGAGTTTTTCACAATCAGTCATTAAATCATTTGCGGCTCAGGACGAAAATGTTGGTAACGACAAAAAAGTGAAGTTTTTAACAGTAACGGTTGTCAATGAGCTCCTTGAAAAAGGAATATCCTTTTATGATGTTCCAGGCTTAGATGATCCGGATGATGAGATTCTTGAAAATACCTACGCATTTGTCAAGACCTTTAACGCTGTGATTTTTGTCATTGACATTTCTCCCGCTCAGCATGGCGGATTTCTTATTAGATCAGATTTTAAGTCTCAGTTGTTAAACTTGAGCTCAACACTAGATAAAGTTTTCTTAGTCTTTAATAAAGTGGATGTTCTTACAGTTGAGAAGTTAGCGGAAACCAAAAAGCACATTGAAGGTACTTTAAAGCGTTTGAATATTTTGGATAAGGTTGATTCCAAAATTCACTACCTGAGCGCTGGCAGTGTTCTGAATGACATTTTAAAGACCGCTACGGCAACAAAATCATTGACAGATCTTAATGGCCTAGAAAATGATATTTGGAAGTTTATCCTGGATGGTAACCGTACGGGTCTATTTGGGATGATTAGTGTTCTAAAGGAGATGTCTGGTTCAATAATCGATTTAGATAGCCTTTTGAAGGTCCGACTTATAAATTCATCTGCAATTGAATCTCTAAGTGATGAAATAAAGAAAGTAAAAAATAAGCATCCTGAATTGAGCGACTTGATTTCCAGGAGAAAACGGGAAATTTATCAATCAATTAAACTGAAACTTGAGAGTAAAAAGAATGCTCTGGTGGAAGATTTACACAATACATTAAAACTTACACCAAAAAATGTCGCCCTTCCTAATAAACAAGAGATCAGGCGCAAGTTAAAAGAGGGAATGATTGAAACAGTGAATTTTATAAACAATGAGTTTATTTTTGACGTGATGCGCGTTCAAAATGATGTTGACAGTTGGATTGAGAATAACTTAAAAAAAATTAGAGAATTTCTAAATAACAACTCCCCTACACGATTCATAGATATTTCCCCCTTGGAAAATTTAGTCTTGCCGGACAATGATCTCTCTGCCTCTTTTGGTATGGGACTATTTGTCGGGATAATGACGTCATTTCTAAGCGCTGGATCCGCGCTTGTTTTTGGTGTATTCGCATTTTTCGCTCATTTAATTATTTCGGCTGAATCGATGAGGGCCAAAGAGATAATGAAAATAATGGATTCGGCAAGAGCCAAGTGTGACGAGATCATTGCCGAGATGCTTGTAAAGTATGAAGAAGCTTTGGCTGAGAATTTAGAGCGAATTGAAGTCTACGCCCAGGGTAAATTTTCGGCCTATTTCTCTGATGTAAGGAAACAAATAGACGACTTTAAAATGAACCCCTTGTCAGAATCAGAGGTGTTTCAGTACAATGTTGTATTCGAAGAGTTAAACAAAATACAGAAGTCAATTGAAGCGTTCAAAGAAGAAATTTACTCTTATAAATAGCCTTGCTTCAAAAAGCACCAGGAAACTATTAGCAATCGGCCTTTTGGCTTTGAGCTATGTATTATTTAACGAGAAGTGTGAAGGCCTGATTGACGATTACATAGTTGATACTTTACTTTCATCGGTCAATACAAGTCCTGCAAGTGACCTTGTATTATGGATTTTAACGGTTGGAGTTTTTTTGTGGGGCGTTTCTAAGGTACATAAGAGATATATCATTGAACCGCCAATTCTGATGTCTTGGCTTATTTTGACATGCATATACTCTTGGTATCGATTTATTGATCCGGTCTGGCCCTATGCAACATTTTCAACCTGGCAGCACTTAAAGTATTTGGACATTATTTACTTGCCTGCCTTCTTTTATTCGCTCCTCTTCATTCTAAATCTGTTCAAAAGGAAGACGAAGCACGCCGGTGATGGTTTTTTTGAAGACAATGCAATCTTTCAAAAAGAAGATGACCTGCTGCAGTATGACCACTACAGTCGAGCAATAGTTGAAAGAATAAGTGGCAGAAGTTTCGATAGCGCATTCGCTATTGGTATTACGGGGGAATGGGGATTTGGGAAATCATCCTTTATGAATCTCTTAAAAGGTAATCTGTCGCACCCAAATCAAATAATCATAGACTTTAATCCTTGGAGCAGTCAAACGAAAGAAGGTGCAACAATGAATTTCTTTAATACTCTCCGCGAAAACCTTAGTTCTTATCATTCAGATATTTCAAATACAATATTCGATTATGCTAAGAGCATTGTTTCAACTTCTGAGAGTAAGTTGCTAAGCGCTGTACCTATACAACGAAAGCAAGGTTCTGTTGAAGAGCAATTCGAAAAGGTGAATTCAATCCTACAAACAGTGGATAAACAGGTCATAGTATTTGTGGACGACCTTGATCGATTGTACGCTTCTGAACTTCATGAAGTAATTAAGTTGATTCGAAACACAGCCAGTTTTTACAATACTGTCTTTATAGTCTCATATGACAGAAACTATTTAATTCACGCAATTCGTCAGATAAATGAACATCACGCGGATTTTTTTCTGGAAAAAATCTTTCAAGTCGAGATTACTCTCCCCCATTTCGAACGAGCTGTAATTTACGACAGACTTTTAGAGAATTTTAAAGATAGGGTCGATGCCACGTCTTATCAAGAAATCGAGAAGTTTCTTAAAGAGCCGTATTTTTTTGAAAATCATTATGTTGATCGATTCCTTGTTACGCTAAGAGATGTAACGAGATTTAGCAATTCATTTCTACTCAACTTTGCGCTAATTAAGAGCGAAATTATTACGACTGAGTTCTTCATCCTTGAACTACTTCGTTTTAAGTACCCTTCTGTTTACGAATTTCTTTATCGGAAGAAGGATGACTTTTTCAACTCAAAAGAGGAAGGATTTTCTAAGTATGCTTACTATTTAAAAAACGGTGAACAAGGGCTAAGGGATTTTTTGAAGCACGAAGCTGCAAGATTGTCGGTGCCAGAAAACCAAATTGAAAATGTATCCAAACTCATCATCGCACTATTTCCCACAAATCACGTATCAGCCGATCATAAGATGCATTTGTCTATTCGATACCCGTCTAACTTTTACAAATATTTTGCAATTAGATTATTTATTGGTAGCCTTTCGGAAGCTAAGTTTAAACAAGCGTTCAATTCCAATCAGGATATTTTCAATAATTTTTTAGGAGACTCGGTTAAGCAAGGCCTTGCCTGGGAGCTGAGAAGTAGAATTGAGGACATTCGGCATTTTGAAACCAGAGAGCAACTTGAGAAAATCACTAAAGGAATCTTCCATCTTGCCATCCAGCCGGTGGAAAAATCATACAATTTCTCCCAGACGGTTGGTTATAGTGGTTCAGACCTTCACACGAAATTAGATGACAATGAAAGTAGGCTCTCCAAAAGATTATTCAACAGCAATCCAGAAGAGTTAAAGTCAGTTATTATGTCATGCTTCGCAAGCGCAGCATTTCCGTATAAAGCAGAAAGTTCAATCGTTCAGGAGTTATCGGATAGGCTTTTCAAGGACGACTTTATTATCAAAAGGGCCGAGTTGGAGGAGATTAATATTGGATACTTCGCTAAGTTCTTAGAACAATCAACTTCGTTCAGTTACGAGACCTGGTGGTTTTATAATACTTGCAAATTCAAGAAATACAACACGGAGGGAAATGTATACACCTCGTCACAATATATAATCCCCGGAGCTAAAGAACTTCTGATTGCTTTTATTCGTAAAAATCATCATTTAAAAGGTTTTCTTGAAACAATAATAGACTACGATCATTACAAAGGTACCCACCTTGCAATATTTCCGGGGGTTGTTGAGCTTTTTGAATCTTGGGAAGGCTTTGGCGAGTTCTTAAATTCATTTGATGAGAACCATCACCCCTATCTTAAGGAATTTAAAGAATTTACTTCAACGCTTAAAGAAAAGAACTTTCAAGAGAGAATTGAATTTTCTTTTGTTCATTTTCCAAGTTCGCGAGTGAGAGATTAGATAAATTTTTGATTTTCACAGATTATATTATGGAGGAGCTTAATCCTAAAAAGCCAGCAAGCCCATCTGAGTTCTATCGAATGCATAGACCGGAATATTTTTCGGATTCAATGGAGATCGTTGAAGTTGAACTCCCAAAAGAAGTACTTAGTCGAGAGCTGAGTTTGATAACAACGAACTTAAGAACTGAAGAATTTGAAACGTTGTGCCGCAAAATCTCCGAAAAACTAATTTGTCCCAATCTAATTCCTCAAGTTGGGCCTGTTGGGGGTGGAGATGGAAAGACTGATTTTGAAACTTACCCTGTTTCCAATGCTATTTCGGACAGATGGTTCATTCCAGAAAATGGATGGGATATAGATCAAAAATGGGCCTTTGCAATTAGCGCTAAAGAGACATGGAAGAGCAAGGCTGACTCCGATATTAAAAAGATTGTAGGTACCGGGCGCGGCTTCACCAGAATTTACTTCATTACAAATCAACTACCTTCTAGCCGTGAAAGAAAGGAAGCTGAAGATGATTTTAAGAATCTATACAAACTTGATATCGTAGTCTTAGATGGGAAATGGTTATTGGAAAGTATCTATGAAAACGACCTAATTGAACTAGTTGTAGATGTCCTTAATCTTTCCGAATCTTTCAAGAAACGAACAAAACAGTTAGGTCGAAACGACACGGCAAGACTCAGGGAGTTAGATGAACTTGAAAAGGCTATCGGTAGCCCGAACAGATATTTTGAATATGACCATCAAATTGTGGAAGACGCACTGCAAGTTGCAATTCTATCAAGAATGTTGGAGAGACCAAGACTTGAGTTAGAGGGCAAATTCGACAGAGCCCTTCGTCTCTGTGAAAAAGGTGGCACTGCCAAGCAGCGTCTAAGGATTTTTTACCAACGAGCATGGACAATGGTCAACTGGTATGATGATTATGCCGAGTTTGTCCATTGCTATAAAACATGTAAGGGGTTAATATCCTCGGAGTCTTCAATTCAAGAAGTCGAACTTTTATATAATCTGATAAACATATTTCATGGCATATCTGCTTCTGACGCTTGTGATCTTAGTACCTTGGGAATAGACCTAGCGAAGGAGGACGAATCTTTTGAACAACTTTTATCGGAAATTGAAGCGGACCAGACCAAACCGAATGCTGCCCTTACTGCAAAAACTCAAAAGTGCATTTTGAGAATTTTTCGATCGGCCTCAAAGGGAGCAAATGTCGATTCACACATTAAGGATCTTATTATCTGCTTTGAAAGCTGCAGTGGTCTTTTTGAATATCCCTTTGAAAAATATAGAGATATTATCCAAGTATTAGGCGAATCATTTTCTAACAATCAAGAATTTGACAAGCTTTTTGACTGCATCGCAAATGAGTCAGAAGCGAGGAGTTCTCAGCTGGCAGGTGGCCAAACATACATGGAACGCGGTTTTCAAAAACTGAAAGCCGGCATCAATAAAGATGCGATAGTGTATTTTGGAAGGGCAGTTAGAAAGCTCGCAAAGGAAGAGTCTAAAAATGATATATATTTTGCATTGAGAGGTCTTGGACAGGCCTATGAAGCGGTTGGGTTATTGTGGGCCTCTAATAGTTGTTACACAGCAGCGCTAGAAATATCATTAAAATCCTGGTTCCAGGGAAAAATAAATGAGAGAAGCTACAACTGCGCAAAAGAACTAGCAGAGAATGAACTCTTATTAGGAAGATTTCCAGCCTTTCTTAATTGGCATGAACTCCTTGAAGTGTTGAACCACCAATTAGATATCGAAAAAGATCAACAAATTCCTTTTAATCATTTCAGAGACGCATGCTTGGCAATTCGTATTCTCAATGCCGCGGCAAAGAATGATGACGTATTTCGAGCAATTCCCGATCTTCTACTTGAAAAGAATCTAGGAGTCTCGTGGCTGGCAAGTCAATATCGACTTGGCAACATTGATCTAATACGCCCTGAGTTAAGCAAGGCAGGTGTAAATGGTGATGACCAAATCCAGGATTTTTTTGAACGCGCTGCAACTCAACCCTTTCGAAATCAAATTTCTCATGATTTGAATTTTTTGTCAGGAGATACAGTAATTCTCTCATCTACAATACTGGGTTGTGCCTTCCAATTCCGTATTGAAAGGAATAGGGAATTAGTTTTCGCAACTGAGATGATAATTGCCTTTTTCGAAGGCTTCTTGGCCACATCTTTTGAGGGTATTTTTCCGCACAAGGAATTTATTGAATTTAAAGTATCCACATCGCATACTGGCGAATTCGTAGAATTCGATGATGCAGAGCCGGAAGGAAAATTACGGCTGAACCTTGACGAGTACGGAAAAGCCCGCATGGTTGATTCTTTGATACTGCTAGTATCAAAGGTACT
>DASTYM010000494.1:0-6372 GCA_035764995.1 Cyclobacteriaceae bacterium
TAGTTTAACACCAGCTCCCGGAACTTCATTGGCTGACTCTAAGAAGCTCATTGATGCTGCTATCAAAGTATTTGAAACTCGCGGAGTTACCGATGAAGATATTGAGAAATTCAAAGGTGGATTTGAATCACAGTACATCAATCGCCTGCAGAGTGTTAGCGGAAAAGTTTCGCAACTAGCCCAGTATCAAACCTTCACAGGCAACCCAAATATGATTGGTAAAGAGTTATCAGCTTATACCAGTGTTAAGAAAGAAGATGTTTTGCGTGTGTATAACAAATACATCAAGGGCAAGCCGGCAGTTATTTTGAGCATTGCTGTGAAAGGCAAAGAGGATAACATCGTGGCCGCAGAAAACTACAAGGTTAATGCAGCTAACTATAAAGCTCCAGACTACGGTTATGCCGGTTTGAAGTACAACAAACCAAAAGATAGTTTCGATCGCAATAAGATGCCTGGAAACGGTCCGAATCCTGTAGTGAAAGTACCTGCGTTTTGGAAGAAAGAACTTGATAACGGTGTGAAGTCAATCGGTTCGCAAACCAATGAATTGCCGATCGTAACACTTTCATTTACCATTCCAGGCGGTCACATTTTGCAGGCAAACGATACGTCAAAAATTGGCTTGTCCAGAATGTTTGCTTCCATGATGAATGAAGACACGAAGAATTACACGGCAGAACAAATGCAGGCGGAGTTGCAGAAATTGGGAAGCTCGGTTGGTGTAAGCAGCGGGTTTGATGGCATTACATTCACCGTTCAAACGCTGAAGAAAAACCTCGATAAAACCCTTGCCTTGTTCGAAGAACGTTTATTGAATCCGAAATTCACACAGGATGCCTTTAATCGTATTCAGAAGCAGGCAGTCGAAGGCTTTAAGCAAATGAAATCACAACCTGCCTTTGTTGCTTCAGATGTGTTCGATAAAATGAATTATGGATCAAGTATCCTGGGTTTAAGCGAAGCCGGCACCGAGTACACGGTTAAAAATCTCAAGCTGAAAGATGTTGAAGATTACTTCGCTAACAACATGACTTCTAAAAATGCTCGTTTGGTTGTAGTAGGTGATGTAGCACAAGGTGAGATTCTCGGCAAACTCAAGTTCCTGGATAAGTTGCCAAGAAAGGAAATTGTTCTTCCTGTAATACCGACAGCGATCGATGTTGACAAGACTCGTATCTATCTGGTTGACGTTCCGAAAGCAGCACAGACTGAATTCAGAATTGGTGGTGTTACGGGATTGAAGTATGATGCAACTGGCGAGTATTACCATGCTATGCTTACCAACTTTGCATTGGGTGGCGGATTTAACGGCCGGGTTAACATCAACCTTCGCGAAGATAAAGGATGGACCTACGGAGCCCGTACCGGCTTCTCAGGCAATAAATACACCGGAACTTTCTTCTTCAGCTCAGGTATCCGCGCAAACGCTACCGACAGCGCTGTAGTGGAAGTAATGAAGGAGCTGAAAAACTATTCCGAGAAGGGAATTACTGAAGAGGAATTAAAGTTTATGAAGAGCGCACTCGGTCAACGTGATGCACTGTTGTATGAAACAGGATTTCAAAAAGCGGGCTTTGTTGGACGTATTCTGGAATATGATCTTCCCGGAAACTATGTTGATGAACAAAACAAAATTCTGGCAAACCTGACAAAAGCAGAGGTAGACAGAGTAGCTGCCAAATGGATTAAGCCTCAAACAGCTAATATCCTGTTGGTAGGAGATAAGGTTAAAATACTTCCGGGACTTGAAAAACTCGGATACGAAATCGTAGAGCTTGACGTCAATGGAAAACTAAAAACCGATAGCTCGAAGCTGTCAGATCAGACCATATCACCGAAGAAGTAGCGTGCGATGGATATAAAAAAAGCCCTGACTTCAAAGTCGGGGCTTTTTTAGTTATGCTATTGCAGGTAATCGGTAATCGGTGGTCGGTAATCAGTAAATTGTACCTAATTACTGATTACCGATTACTGATTACCGATAACTGATAACTGATAACTGATTACCGATTACTGATCACTGATCACTTCTTCTTCTTAGTAGCTGGTGCTTTGGCCAGTTCTGTATTGATTTCTTTAATCAGGTCTTCGTTTCTCTTTACATAACCAAAATCGTCTTCAGCAGCTTTAGCTTTTGTAAGAGATTCTTGTGCAGTTGCAAGGGCTCCGGCATTGTCACCAAGCTTTTTCTGAATTTGAGCTTTTGTGTGGATATTCCAAAAAGCTTCCTTGTTACCGGTTTCAATACCGATTGTAATCCACTCGAGGGCTTTTTTCAAATCCTTGTTATTATTGAAGTAGTAGTTAGCTGCAGTAACGTAGTTTCCTGGACTCACTTTTGTTTTTTCTTCAATGCTCTTCATTACGGAAGCATCGTAGTCGGCAGAAACGGTGAAATTGATTTTTGCGTTCTCCCATGCCAATGATACAACACCTGATTTATTGTCGGATGAAATATCATCGATCGATAAGGTTAAAGTTTCAACAAGTGTAGCTGGCTTTTCTGCCTTCACTTTAAAGTTTGCAGCCTCTTTCGTCTTGTCATACGACTCAGTAGCACCACCAATGGATATGTCCTTGTAAAGTGAAACTGTCCATTCAGTAGCGCCAGGCCAGGTGAAAATCAGGTACTCACCTTTAGGAACTTCAACACCTTCTACAGAAACGTCTGTTGAAAAGCTGATTTTCGTTCCGTTATTAGCACCTGTTCTCCAGATCTGTCCATACGGATGCATAACATCTTTTTCGCCAAATACTTTTCTTCCTTTTACACGAGGGCGGAAGTAATCAATCTTTACATCAGTTATGCCAATTACACTCGACACAGACCCTGCTGGACTTGCCGAAGGAATTTGAATCTGGGCTTCTGCTACAAAGCAGGCAGCAAGTAAAGCAATGGTTAAGAGTTTTTTCATTGTATAAATTTTAGGGTTTGAAAACGTTTGAGGGTGTCAAAATTAATGATTCTTTTGGCTTATAAAACTCATACCCGATGAAGCTCCCGGAAAGCTTTTACGAACGGACGAATGTTGTAAAAATAGCACGCGAACTGCTTGGAAAAAGCTTGTTCACGAGGGTCTCGGGAGTATTAACCGCTGGATTGATCGTTGAAACAGAAGCATATTCATGGAAAGAGCGAGGATGCCATGCTTATGCTGGAAAACTTACGGCCCGCAATAAAATTATGTTTGATAGAGGCGGGCATGCTTATGTATACCTATGTTACGGTATGCACAATCTTTTTAATGTTGTCACCAATCAGGCTGGAACTGCCGATGCAGTGTTGATTCGTGCGTTGGAACCTATGGAAGGCATAAAAGAGATGCAATTGAGAAGGGGGGAACTCAAAAACCCATTTCATTTAACATCCGGTCCCGGCAAATTGACTAAAGCAATGGGTATTGATCGGACATTTAATGGAAAATTTCTTTTAAATCGCGATGTTTGGATCGAGGATGTTGGAGAAGTGGTAAAAAGTACGTCCATTGAAGTTAGTAAGCGTATTGGCATCGATTATGCAGGTAAAGATGCATTGTTGCCATGGAGATTTACGATCAAGGGGAGTAAATGGATAAGCAAATAGAACCTACCGAATAGAGAATTTTTTAATGAGGGCATTACAATTACTTTTTTTAGTCGCAGTCAGCTTTCAGGCAATTGCACAACCTGAATTAGGACCTTTTGATCTAGTTAATACTCCCTATGATGAGCAAAGCCCTGTGATCAGTCCGGACGGTAAGTATTTCTTTTTTACAGTCAGCAATCACCCACAAAACATGGGCGCCAAACGCGACCCGGGAGATATCTGGTTCTCTGTTTATGATCATGGACGTTGGACCGCACCCGTACATGCAGGGCCTGTATTAAATGATCGTGCCTTTAATGCAGTTGCAGGATTTTCTGAAGATGGAAGTCAGCTTTTCCTGTTAAGCCATTATGATGGAACAGGTAATGCGGCCCGTACACAGGGAATTTCTGTTTCCCGTAACAATGGTAGTGGCTGGTCGAAGCCTGAAAATATTTCTATTCCATACTTTTTAAATAAATCAACGCAGCAAGGTCACCTCGCAAGCAACGGGTCAGTTTTTGTTTTCTCCGCTGAGACCTATGGCACTCATGGCGTTGAAGATATTTATGTGAGTGTGAAAGATCAGGAAGGTAAATGGTCTGAGCCACGGAATCTCGGAACTAAAATCAACACACAATTTCAGGAGTTATGCCCATCATTAAGTCCCGATGGTACCAGACTCTATTTTTCAAGCAATGGAAGAAAAGGTTTTGGCAGTTTTGATATCTATGTTGCCAACCGCCTCGATGATACCTGGATAAACTGGTCAGAGCCTGTTAACATGGGAAGGAATGTTAATTCTGAATACCGGGAGCTTTACTTTAAAGCATACCCATCCCTTGGTTTTGATATTTATACAAGCACAAAGGATAGTGATGGATATGGAGATTTTAAAATGTTTAAATCTGAAAATCCTCCTCCTCCGGATACCGTGGCTGCTATAGCACAGGTTGCACTCGTTACACAAGATACCGTTGTGAAGATCGTAGAGCAGCAAATACCTGTCATGGAGGATAAGTTTATCAGAATACACGGGAAAATTACAAATGCTAAAAGCGGAGAAATTGTTGATGCAGCATTAGTTTTTGAAGCACCTGATACTTCTATGCAGACAAAAACAGCAACGGGTGAATACCAGGTAAGAGTTTCATCAACGGGTTCTTACTCAATAAAAATTGATGCCCCTGGTTATGTCAGCGATCTTGAGAAGCTGGATGTGAATACGTATGAGATGAAGGAGCTTGAAATGAATTTTAAACTTCAGCCCATCGAGTTAGGAACAACTGTTACACTTAAGAATGTCTTGTTTATGCAGAGTAAACCTGAATTGCTTCCAGAGTCGTATCCCGAGTTAGACCTGGTGGTTCAGTTTTTGAAGGCGAATCCACACCTGGAAATTGAATTATCCGGCCATACCGACAGCAGAGGCTCGTTCAGGCAACTGATGACTCTTTCACAGCAGCGCGTGAATAAAGTGAAAAGCTACCTGGTATCGAAAGGCATTTCATCCAGGCGAATTGAGGGTAAAGGATATGGAGGCTCTAAGCCTATTGCCAGCAATGATTCGGAAGAAACGCGCATGTTGAACAGGAGGGTAGAGTTCACCATTAAGAAGCTATAATCCATACCCTGAATTCTCCATTCAGGATACACTTTGTTCACTACACATTTCCCAAAACTCATCACGGATGCTGTTACCTAATCCTGACAGGAAACGGCAATAATGACAAGTGATGGCCAAGTAATGCACTTCATCATGTTTGGATTGGTTTAATCACCTAAAAAGTTGTAATTAAAAACAAACTTGAGTAAAGTATATGAATCTACGGAAGGAGAAAGCGGCCAGACTTAAAATTCAGATATTAGAGACCACGCTTAAACTAATTGGAAAAAAGCCATTTGAAGATCTCTTTGTTGATGACCTCTGCGCAAAAGTAAAGATCAGTAAAGTGACGTTTTTCAAGTATTTTCCTCAAAAAGAGGACATACTCTTATACTACTTCAGGATATGGTGTATGGAGCGTGCTGCAGAGCTACACGGCAAGCCAAAAGAAGGATTGCAGGGGATTTACTTTTTGTCGGATAAACTCAGCGAGGAGTGCGAAAATCATCCGGGATTGATGTTAAGTCTGGTTGGATACCTGGCAGACCTGAAGAGACCACCAAAACCTTTTACCGTGAGGCCGGAAGAAAAACGCTTGCTCTTTCCGGATCGTGAAGAGCTTCATTCGATTGAGATCTTTTCGTTAGATCAAATGCTGGAAAAATTTGCGCTGGAAGCAATCTTTAAAAAAGAGATTACCAAAACAAGCGCCACACGCGATGTCACCAATCTGTTTATGACTGCCTTACTGGGCTCGATTGTTACTGCACACATTAATCAGATTAATCCGCTGAAATTTTTCTTTAGAAAAAATATTGATTTGCTCATGAAGGGATTGGCGTGACGGTCAGCCTTTCATTTTTACTTTCTTAACGCCCTGTTTCTCAAATCGGATTCGCATTCTGCCGATGTGCCAGTTCTTTTTGTTAACAGAGTTTTTATACCAGCTGTGATGGTACCTTGGTTTAACGACAGTAGAAGTTCCAGCCGTGCTTTTGCTGCACGATGAAAGAATAACAAGGGCCAGAAAAGCAACAAGGAGTATCCTCATGGAACTATATCGGGTTAAAAATAGTATTTTAAAGTAAACGATGAAGTCATTTGATACACTTTCGGAAGCCATCTTTTCCTTGAAAAATCAGGGATACACGAACGATTTCAATCTTCATCCTGAATGGATTGAGTGCCCTCCCTTAAA
>DASTYM010000495.1:0-9291 GCA_035764995.1 Cyclobacteriaceae bacterium
TTATTGTCAATCGTTGCAAAGCGTAAGCGCATACTCCTTCAATTTAATAGGCTGTTTTCTATTTTTTTCAGGTCGCCTGTTGTTTTACCCTAAGCAACAAACTGATCCTGACAGTTTCTGTCTCAAATGCAATTCTGCTTCATTTTGAATACTAAATTTATTAGCATTTAATACTAATAATTTTAGTAACGCATTACCTTTGGCCCTAACGGCTCTTGTTCCCCATGTCACTAAAAAAACTCCATATTCTGGACGAACTGCAATCGGATATTCTCCGGATGCAGGGATTTAAGCCCTCCGGTATTTTAGAAACGAGTGCAGGATTGGATTTTATGAAAGATGTATTTCCGACAGGTTCATTTCCAACGGGATGTGTGCACGAATTCCTGGCAGCGCAAATTGAAGATGCTGCCGCAACCAGCGGATTCATGAGCGGCATACTTTCTTCATTGACCAGAAACACTGGAGTTGTCTTATGGATCAGTGCCAGAAGGAAGATCTTTCCACCGGCGCTGAAAAACTTTGGTATCAACCCGGATCGCTTAATCTTCATCGACTTACAAAAAGAAAAAGATGTTCTGTGGGCGATGGAAGAAGCACTAAAATGCAGCGCATTAACGGCTGTAGTAGGAGAAGCTCAAGATCTTAATTTCACTGCCTCAAGACGTTTGCAACTTGCTGTGGAAGAAAGCAAGGTTACCGGTTTTATAATGCGGACGAATACGAAAAAGCTGAGCACCACGGCATGTGTATCACGGTGGATGATATCTTCCTTGCCCAGTGAGCCGATTGACGATCTACCAGGAATTGGATTTCCTGCATGGAGGGTTGAACTGCTACGAATGAAGAATGGCAAAACAGGTTCCTGGATTGTCCGATGGGAGAATGGAGAATTTGTTCAAGTACAGGAACCTGTAGTACATGTTCAACAAATGAAAGCGGGATGAAAAGATGGGAAAGCGTTTTGTTTCAATTTGGTTCCGCCACTTGGCAACGGACTGGTTCGCCCTCAGCCAACCACATTTAAAAAAACTTCCTTTCGTATTACGCAAACCAGTACATGGGAGAATGGTAATTGCCGGAGCAAATGTACTGGCTGAACAGCAAGGCATTGTTGTCGGGATGGTTCTTGCTGATGCGCGTGCTATCGTTCCGGATCTTGAAGTGTTAGATGATAGGGCTGACCTGGTTGAGAAATTACTGAAACGCCTTGCTGAATGGTGTATACGTTTTACTCCAGTTGTGGCGGTCGATTTTCCTGACGGACTTTTACTGGACGCAAGCGGATGCTCTCATTTGTGGGGCGGGGACACACTCTATATAAGAGAGATAGCAAAGAAATTAAATGACCGTGGCTATGATGTGCGCTTGGCGATGACGGATACAGCAGGCTGTGCCTGGGCAACGGCCCGATTTGGAATGGAGACAATGGTCATTGCAAGCAACCAGCACGTACAAGCTTTACTAAAACTTCCACCGGAAGCACTTCGACTTGAGCCCGATGCAATAGAGCGACTGCATAAACTTGGACTTCATACGATCGGGCAATTTATCAACATGCCTCGCCACTCTCTACGAAGACGATTCGGTCAACATTTGTTGATGCGCCTTGATATGGCAATTGGTCAGGAGTTTGAAACGATTGAACCTGTTCATCCCATAGAACCTTACCAGGAACGTCTGCCATGCCTTGAGCCAATTGTTACCGCGAGTGGTATTGAGATTGCATTAAAGGAATTACTGACAACCTTGTGCCATCGACTTCAACAGGAACAAAAGGGATTACGCGCTGCAATATTCAAATGCTATTGTGTTGATGGAAAAATAGAGAAGGTTGACATTGGAACACATCAGCCAACGCATCACGTTTCTCATCTGTTTAAACTTTTTGCAAACAAACTTTCATCGATAGAACCTGGTCTTGGGATCGAACTATTTGCCCTGGAAGCTCCCAAGGTAGAAGAACATCTCCCTGAACAGGAAAAAATGTGGGAAGGATCAGGTGGATTAAAGGATATACGAATATTTGAATTGATAGATCGACTAGCAGGAAGAATAGGAGATCAATTTATCCGCAGGTATCTGCCCGATGAACATCATTGGCCCGAACGATCCTTTAAGCGATCATCACTAAGTGATGAGTTAACGACCGCATGGAAAGACAAACCAAGGCCACTCAAACTTCTGCAAACTCCGGAGCTAATAGAAGTTACTTCTCTTATTCCAGACTACCCGCCCATGCTTTTCCTACATCGAGGAAAACGGCATAAGATCGTCAAGGCGGATGGACCCGAACGGATTGAGCAGGAGTGGTGGCTTCAGCGTGGACAGCATCGGGATTACTACCGGGTTGAAGATGAAGAAGGTAAACGGTACTGGATCTTTCGACTGGGGCACTATCATGACGAAAAGTTTCAATGGTTTATTCATGGATTCTTTGCCTAGGTATGCTGTATACAGAGTTACACGTCACAACGAATTTCAGTTTCCTTCGTGGAGCATCTTATCCGGAAGAGATGGTTGAACAGGCAGCTGCGTATGGATATACTTCGGTGGCCATTACTGATCGAAATACACTTGCTGGAATTGTGCGTGCACACTCGGCAGCAAAGAAAACAGGAATTCGAATTATTCCAGGATGTCAATTGGATTTACTTGACGGGCCAAGTCTGATCGCTTTACCTACTGATCTTGAAGCGTACTCGCGATTATCCAATCTACTGACTAAAGGAAATCTGAGAACTGAAAAAGGGAAGTGCGACTTGTATATAGTCGATGTTTTTGAATATGGGGCTGGGATGCAATTCATTGCATTGATGCCCGAAACCCTGAATTCGTCTTTCAGCTTCGATGAAGGATTTAAGAAGTCAGTGCAGAAATACAAAGATGCTTTTGGAAATAATCTGAGCTTAGCTGCTTCCAGGAGATACAACGGAGAAGATGCAAAGTTTTTACACCGCGTGTTTGAGCTTTCAAATCAACTGGGTGTATCGATGGTCGCCACCAATGATGTTCATTATCATCATTCGCAAAGGAGGGAACTGCAAGATGTTGTTACCTGCATACGTGAAAAGTGTACCATTCATACAGCAGGGTATCGATTACACTCAAACGCTGAGCGATACCTGAAGCCTAACGATGAAATGCTAAGACTTTTTCGGCAGTATCCTGATGCTATCCAGCAAACTCAACGGATTGCAGAAGCCTGCAAATTTTCCTTGGATCAACTTCAGTATCGTTACCCAAAAGAAATCACAAGCAATGGCAGGACTCCCCAGGAAGAATTGACTTTTCTCACGTGGGAAGGTGCTCATAAAATATTTGGAGAGAAGGTCCCAGAGAAAGTTGTGGCTAACATCGAGTACGAATTAAAGTTTATCGGTGAGGTAAATTACTCGGAGTACTTTCTAACGGTGTATGACATCGTTCGATACGCAAGAGAGAAGAAAATATTATGTCAGGGGAGGGGTTCAGCAGCTAATTCGACAGTTTGCTATTGTCTTGGCATAACCTCGGTTGATCCTTCAAAATTTGATTTATTGTTCGAGCGATTCATTTCTTCTGCCAGGAATGAACCACCAGATATTGATGTGGATTTCGAGCACGAAAGGAGGGAAGAAGTAATGCAATACATCTTCAATAAATATGGCCGAGATCGAGCTGCAGTGGTTGCAACAGTGACACAACTCCATCATAAGGGAGCAATTCGTGATGTCGGTAAAGTAATGGGGCTCTCGGTTGATACAATCACTCGTCTGTCTGGGTTAATATGGGATTTTAAAGATGAAGGATTTGACAGAAATCGAATCTTAAGCCAGGGGATCAATCCTGACGATCCAACCATTCGGAAGGTTCTTCAATTGACTGAGCAGTTTATGGGTTTTCCCAGGCAGCTCGGTCAACACACAGGAGGGTTTGTTATTACGGACGGAAAACTTTCAGATCTGTGTCCGATCATCAACGCCCGTATGGAGAACCGTACTAATATAGAGTGGAACAAAGATGACATTGATGCATTAGGTTTCATGAAGATTGATGTGCTGGCGCTTGGGATGCTAACTTGCATACGTAAAGCATTTGACCTGGCTAAGAATCATTACAACTTGGATTTAACGCTTGCTAATATTCCACAGGATGACCCGGCAGTTTATGATATGGTTATTCATGCAGATACAATTGGAGTGTTTCAAATAGAAAGTCGCGCTCAACAATCCATGCTCCCCCGCCTCCGACCAAAATGTTTTTACGATTTGGTAATAGAAGTTGCTATCGTCAGGCCTGGACCAATTCAAGGTGACATGGTCCATCCATATTTAAGAAGACGAAATGGTGAAGAGCCAATCGACTATCCTTCCAAGGAGCTGGAAGAAATTCTTGGCCGCACATTGGGAGTGCCGTTATTCCAGGAACAAGCAATGAAGATCGCTATTGTTGCCGCAGGGTTCACGCCTGCAGAAGCAGATAAGTTGCGCAGGAGCATGGCCACGTTCAAGGTCAATGGTTTGATATCTCACTTTGAAGATAAGCTTGTCAATGGAATGACATCAAGAGGTTATAGTAAAGAGTATGCGTATCGTGTATTCAGACAACTGGAAGGGTTTGGTAGTTATGGTTTCCCGGAAAGCCATGCGGTAAGCTTTGCTCTACTTGTCTATGTTTCTTCCTGGCTGAAGTGCTACTATCCTGAAATATTTGCCTGTTCTCTACTGAACAGTATGCCGATGGGATTTTATCAGCCGGCTCAAATTGTTATTGATGCGCAAAATCATGGAGTAGAAGTTCGACCTGTTGATGTGAATTATTCTGATTGGGACAACAAGATTGAAGAGTTGACTGGAAAGTACCATGCATTGCGCCTGGGTTTCAGACAAGTCAGTGGGATGAAAGAAACCGACATGCAGTTGCTGATGGCGAGTAGAAATAAGCACTATCAAAACATTGAAGAACTTCGGGAAGCCGGACTGACAGATGCAGTTCTGGAACGACTTGCTGACGCGGACGCGTTCAGGTCACTGAATCAGGATAGAAGAGAGGCTCTGTGGAAAGTATCAACAAAGGACCACCTCACTAAATCATTGTTTTCAGGAAGGCAACCTTTAGATTCTATCGAAGAAAATATCAAGCTTCCTGAAATGAGTTTATCGGAACATGTCATTCATGACTACAGTTCCATGGCTCTTTCGCTGAAAGCTCATCCGGTAAGTTTCTTACGAGACCAATTAAATCAATTGAAAGTTTTATCAAGCGCTTCACTAAAGGATGGAAGAGATGGTGATACAGTAAAAGTTGCTGGGCTTATTCTTGTCAGGCAAAGGCCTGGTACAGCGAGTGGAATATGTTTTATTACGCTAGAAGATGAAACTGGAACATCGAACCTGGTAGTGTTCCGGGATCTCTTTGACAAATACCGGAAAGAAATTATTCAAGCAAGGCTATTGATGGTAGAAGGTAAACTCCAGATTGAAGGAGAAGTGATTCATGTAATCGTGAAAAGATGTTTTAACATTTCAAGGATGTTAGGGCAATTAGGTTCGCTGACAAATAATGTTGGAACACTTGCCCGATCTGATGAGACATCTTCAAAAGGTCCTGATACAAGAGACAAAAGCCAAAAAGGAATTCAGGCTGGAATCTTTCCGGAAGGAAGGAATTTCCGGTAAATTGGTACAATGGAAAACTTCAAGAAAATTGGCAAGTCTTCACATGCTAAGCACTTGAGAAAGAAAAAAGGCAAGTGGACCAAAGCTATGGCTAATGGAAAATCTAGATCAAAATCAAAGTTGGAGATTAAGAAATCGGATTAGCTCAGTAAATTCAAGATATGGGTAAATCACTGAAGAAAAAGAAAGTTTCCAAAAAAAAGAAAGCGCCAAAACTTGCCACAGCTCCGAGTAGACTCACTAAAAAACAAATTGAGCAGGTTCGAAATTCGCCAGTATTGAAACGGAAACGTGAGAGGGCGAATAAGATATTCAACTCTCCAGCATTCAAAGAGTTTATGGAGAACTCTCTTAAAAAGTCCTGACCGATCAGACCCTCCAAAAGGAATAATTAGCGCAGCATATCATGATTCTTGCAATCTCAACGATTCATAGTCCCTTGGAACTAGACGTCTTATCGGATGGGCGTGTGATCTATTATTTATACGATGATTTGTGTAGATTAAAACTCATAAAGATGAGGATACGTTCAATGAAATTGGGTTTTAGTGGCATATCGTAAATATTTTAAAGTCACCTGTGATGTTCGTGTAGGTTTCTTTTTTATCATGACCGCTAGCGTTTGTGTTTATGGCTTGGGCTTAGGAGCTTTAATAAATGATTTCAAGAATGTTTAGCGCGACCAGTACAAGCGTCCACCGTTTATTAAACTACGTAAAGAAACTGAAAGTAGTTAGGACACGAAATGCCCAAGTTGGAATAAACACGCTGTTGTGCGTAGTGCCTTTCACCCGTCAATTAAGGATTGCTGTATAGTCAACAGTTTGTCCTTTATTAATATATAGAGTGTCATATTTTCTGGTACGAACTTCACCTTTGGTTATTACCGTTTCTATAATCAAGTTCTGATTAGCAGGCACATTTATTTTGTAGACCCAATTTGGCTCATCCATATTAGAATACCAGCCGAAACCTTGTCCACAAACGGTGGGACCTATTTGAATTGTAGGGCTAACTTCTAATTGAATACTACTTGGCTCGGATGCGTTTTCTAAACCTGTTAAACCAGCATTTAAGTGGGCAACATATGGTACATAGAGATTCATGTTTATTGTCGTGTCATTTTTCAATTCAATTGCTGAAAAAGAAGGATATTCATTTTCATTACATCTGAAATAGTCCTTTCCTGTTAGAACTTCAAAAATGAAATAACCTTCTTCCATTTCTTCTTCTCTAACCTGAAAACTTAATGTGTAATTACCAAAGTTGTCCGTATGAGTAGTTGCTTTTTTTCTTATTGTCCCCCCACCCAAATTAACCGTGTTTATCCATTTAGCAGTTATTTCAACACCTGTCAATGGTTTCGTTCCGTCATTTGTGGTTATTATTCCGTTTACTGTTGCACATGAGTTTCCACAATTCTGACTTCTTAAATCATTCTCTTCGACTATACACGATTTGAATGTCAAAAGGGTCAGTACGGTGAGAATTGTTGTCCATAAATGAGTAGTCCTTTTCATACGATTTAAATTATCTTATCTCTATTTCAGCTATACTTCAGTTTGTCCCAAAGGCATTACGCACAACGTTTGTGTTTATGACGGCTTGGGCTTAGGAGGCTTGTAAATGATTTTAAGAATGACAAAGCCGACCAGTCCCATTTGTCCACCTACACAAAACTAAATAAAGAAACCGAAAGTTGTGAGGACACGAAATGCCCAAGCTGGCATAAACACTTTGTTGTGTGCCGCTTTTACTCATTTTAAATTGTCCTGCGTTGAATTGTATACAATCGAGAATGTCCAATTGCTACCGTCAAACACAAAGTCTTTTTGAATTTGTTTAGTTGTGTTGCCGAAGAGATAACTCTCAAATAGTCTCACTAGTCTTGGTGATTGTTGTTCTGCCCTTATGTCTACCTGCACTTTCCCCACTCTGCATGTGTCCGCTAAACTAATTGGACAATTATCGTTGAATCTGAAATGACAAACTTTTTTTATTAATTGGTCGAATTCGGCCGTAGTCAAGACTGGCTTTTGAACTTGAGACCCCAGTTGTTTCTTAAATTCATCTTCTGAAAGGCTTATGTCAAAGACGGTTGGTAAATCATCGGGGCTGGCGTTTCCACAAACGAATCCTTTTGTTAGATATAAAGTATCTGCATCAGGAAAGGGGTTTGTGAGGCTTGATATTATCTCAAGTCTTAAAGCGTCTGCACTCTTTGCAGGTCTTTTTGTGAGTAAGCGGTCAACTTTCTTATAGGTGAATAGTGCAGCAATAGCTGTCAGAATAAAAATGAACGTTAATAAGGCAAATCTTTTCATTTTCTCAATTGTCAGGTTCGAGAATTTGCTTCAAAGTGGCACACAACATCTGGATATATGCACCTATGTATTATATTTTTCTTATCTCAATATAGATACTTCGATCTTTAAAAATACTAAGCTTAATTGCAACCAGGGATTTGATGAATTTTTGAAAATTAAAATGTATCAAAAGGTTTTCAGAAAACAGCTGATTTCTAACAAAATTGGACCATTTATCACGACTTTAGAAAGATTGAATAATCCCCAAAATCCCGAGTCTTATCCTCAACATCAGGGATAGGTTTAAGGTATGCAGAAGGCAGTAACTGTATGACCTGAGAGATGTCACGCCTACTGGAAAACTGGACTCAAGCCGGATAGAATTCATTACTTTAAATTCGTCCGATTTTGGCACAACGGAACGTTTAACGCAATTCACACGACAATTCTAGCGGTAAAAAATTTTACCGCTATCATTTAATTAAAATCATTCCTGCTAAAAATTCGATTGTATTATACTTCTCGATTGAAATGACAGATGGAATAGTATTTTCATTCACGTTAGCCAACCCGTTATTGCTTACAATCTGTAGATTAATTGCGTACTTCTTTTTTATAGGAATTTCGACACCGAACCTGATTGTTAGCCCAGCGTCATAATTTTTATACAAATCCTTACTATCAATAGTACCTGTAAGAACGTTTGGATTATTTGGGTCGTAATAAGTTAATTTTCTTTGTGAATTCTGTAGAAACGAGACATAACTCCCCAGTCCCACATTAAACAAATTCCTATTCCCAAATAGAAACTTGGGTATAACAGACACAGAAATATAATCGTTTTTTTGATCTCCGGTTATTCGATTTGCCCGGTTTTGAGGATTGATTTCTGTATTCACGTAGCGCTTTTCTGTAACGCCAATGGAACCTTGTAGTTCAAATCTACTCGTAAACGAATGTGTTAGCGAAACACCTATTGATCTACCAAGCTTAAATTCTCGTTCACTTACTGATGGCTCAAAATATGTTTTGGGATACATCCAGCTCAAGGTTCCAAACAATTCAATTTTTGAAATTATCTTCTTTGACGTGGCATCATCGGGTGATGACTGAGCCAGTGAGGGGATTCCTCCTAAAATTAGAAATGAGATGATGTACCAGTTCCTCATAAGTCTTGTTGGGGCCGCAAATCTATTAATTCTGTTTTGAAAACTCTGATGCGGACATGGATTCAAAATACTGGTTAAACGTGATGACAAGTTCTACAAGTCAGTCACTAAGTTATTTTACTTTCTCAATTGATTTTATGTCAATGTAAGTCCATA
>DASTYM010000496.1:0-6254 GCA_035764995.1 Cyclobacteriaceae bacterium
CAGTGTCGGAACACCCACCGACAATTCGCTGATTAATGAGGTGGTTGCGTTCGGATACCTCACTAAACTTTTCGTAGACGAACTGGTAAAACTTGCGGGAAGGAAACAACCCGTTGTCGCGCACTTTCATGAATGGATGGCGGGACTCCCGATTCTTGACATCAAGAAGGAAGGTATGCAGGTTAAAACTGTGTTCACTACACACGCCACGCAGCTCGGACGGCACCTGGCTATTAACTCACCATTATTTTATGCTCACTTACCATTTTTTAAGTGGGAAGAAGAAGTAAAAAAATTTGGCATTGATACAGAAGCAAGAATAGAATTTTCGTGTGCTAAACATGCTGATGTTTTCACTACAGTGAGCGAAGTCACAGCCCGCGAATGCAAGCACTTGTTGAAACGCAAACCCGATGTAATTTTGCCAAACGGATTGAATATTGAGCGTTTCGAAGCACTTCACGAATTCCAAAACCTTCATGTAAAGTACAAGGAGGAAATTCACCGGTTTGTGATGGCACATTTCTTTCAGTCGTATTCGTTCGATCTGGATAAAACGATTTACCTGTTTACTTCAGGTCGCTATGAATTTAAAAACAAGGGATTTGATTTAACCCTCGAGGCATTGTCGAGATTGAATCAGCGGCTGAAGAAAGAGAAATCTGATCTGACAGTGGTGATGTTCTTTATCACAAAGCGTGATTTTTACAGCATTAAGCCCGAAGTGCTGCAGTCGAAAGCGATGATGGAAGAGATTCTTCACACCTGCGAGGCGATTCAAAATCAGGTTGGAAAGCGATTATTCTATGAGAGTACGATCGGAGAGGAAAATCGTTTTCCCGATCTCAACGAATTTGTGACAGAGTACTGGAAGCTTCGGTATCGGAGAACCATCCAATCGTGGAAAACAAAAAAGAACCCGCTCGTGATCACGCACCGCCTGGTGAACGAAGAGCAGGATGAAATTCTGAAATATCTCAGTGCCAAAAAATTACTCAACAATCCAAAAGACCCGGTAAAGATTGTGTACCACCCGGATTTTATTAGCACGAGTAATCCACTTTTCGGGATGGAGTATCACCAATTTGTACGTGGTTGTCACTTGGGAGTCTTCCCAAGTTACTATGAACCATGGGGTTATACCCCCCTGGAATGTATGGCCAGCGGAGTTCCTTCGGTTACCAGTGATCTTTCTGGTTTTGGTGATTACATCTTGCACAATTTGCCTGAGCATGATCAATATGGTTTGCATGTGATCGAGCGCGGTAAGCGTACGTTTGATTGGTCTGCTAATCAGTTAGTGGAAGTGATGCATGCTTTTGTTAATCAATCCCGTAGAGAACGGATTATGCAGCGTAATAATGTTGAAAACAACTCTTCTCTTTTCGATTGGTCAAACTTGAGTAAGCATTACCAGGAAGCGTATAAATTGGCACTGAAAGTGTAATGCACGTCTTACCGCCATCTCCCCCAAAAGAGGTGATGAGCTGTGGGAATAATTGTTTTTATTTTTATTCTCTAAACTGGATTTTTTATGAAGTCTCTTTTTTTGATAATTCTGTTAATGACATGTCTATTCCATTTTGCAGTATCCCAGGAAAAGTTGCCCAATTTGCCTTACTATGAAATACCATCATACCCTGAATCATACACTGCGGGAACTGTTGCTGCTCGCGTTGTTGATGGATTGGGATTCCGATATTATTGGGCCACAGAGGGATTAAGACCCGAAGACCTTGCTTACAAACCAAGTGCTGAAGCACGCACAACTGAAGAAACCCTCGTGCACATTTACAACCTGACACTCGTGTTGGCTAATGCCACCAAAAAAGTGCCGACAGTCACAGGAGGTGAACAACCTAAACTTTCATTTGCTGAGTTGAGAAAAGGAACATTAGAGAATATTAAAACTGCCAGCGATATTTTGAAGAGGTCATCAGAAAAAGACTTGCAGAGCTATAACATGAAATTTACAGGAGCGCGTACATCTGATTTTCCTTTTTGGAATTTACTGAACGGACCAATAGATGACGCACTCTGGCATGTTGGACAGGTGATCACGTTTAGAAGGTCATCAGGAAATCCTTTCAATGGAAATGCAAATGTTCTCATTGGGAAATTTGTTGAACAAAAGAATGCTCCTGCAAACAAGGAGTAAAATCATCTCCGACCCTGCGCGATGTCTTTATAATTAATAGTGAATTTAGCTCAAGGCGCTGTAACAGTCTCCGGTTCCTTTAACCTCAAAGCAAACAAAGCGGGCCAGTATTTTCCGGTAACTAAAATGGTTTTACTCTTTTTCTCGTAAGCAATTCCGTTGAGCACATCGGCCTGCGGACTCATTTGTGCGACACGATTCGCCAATGATGATAAATCCATTTTACCCACTACATTTCCGGTTGCAGGATCGATTTTAAGAATATAGTTTGTTTGCCATTGATTGGCGTAAATATATCCTTCAATAAATTCCAACTCATTGAGCTGATCGCGTTTGTTTCCATTTTCCGTTACGGTCACTGTAGAAACTTTTTGTAGGGTGAGTGTATCCAGAAAATAAAGTTTATCGGTTCCGTCACTCACGATCAGGTTGACGCCATTGTGCGTAATTCCCCAACCTTCGTGGTCGTATTGAAACTCGCCTAACTTTTGGAAGGTCTTTAAATCATAAATAAAACCAATTTTGTTTTGCCAGGTAAGCTGATAGATTTTGTTATTCAGAATGGATATCCCCTCACCAAAATACTTTTTCTCGAGTTGTACTTTTTTATCCTGAACACCGGTGGCAATCGCCACTTCGGCAATCCATGAATTGCTGTTCTGGCCTGTGCTTTCGAATAGCTTTCCACCTTCAATTGTCAGGCCTTGAGTAAAGGCTGTATTATCGTGTGGGAATGTTTTTACAAGGGTAAACGGAATCAGATTTTTTTCAACTTCCGGTTCTTTCTTCTTTCCGTTACAGGCAAAGGCAATAATCAGTACAAATAACAACAATCGATTCATGTCGAAAACAATAAATTTTCAACAATATTATCGATAATGTTATGACTCTACCAAACTTTTAATTTGAACTAAAATCGGGTGCCAGCCTTCGCCATTGTTGTAAGAATCTTCGTAACGCTTTTTTCCATCACCAACTTTGTTGTAATCACCCTGGGTGACGACAAAAGTGGTCTTTCCTCTATCGGCAGTAAGGGCATACGTTACCGTGAGGTAATTCTCGGGTTTGTCTTCCAGATTTGGATTGAGCGGATCGAATACAGTATAGGTCAATAGTTTTTCCGGTTGGATTTCTTTAACATGACCTTTTACAAAGATCATTTCTTTTCCTTCGTGTGAACCTTTCCATAAAAGGGAGCTGCCAACCTTCCAATCGGTGATGGGCTCGCAACCAAACATATACTTCTTTGTTTTTTCCGGATTCACCAATGCATCCCAAACCTGGGAGACAGATGCGTTGATTACAATTGTGTTTTTGATCATGAGAGGTTTCGCCATGGCTTTAAATTTTAAACGTAGCTCAAGTAAACATTCATCACTGACAGCCCTATGTCAGTAAAAAGTAGAAGTTTTGAAATTTCTTTGCGTCTTTGCGTCTTTGCGGTGAAAGAAATTGCCACCTAGAGCCAGCGCCTTACTTTTTGGCGATACTGAGTGTATTGATCGCCAAAATCCCGCTGTAAACGAGGTTCTTCGTGTATTAGAATAAAGAGATGAAAACAACCAAAAATAATGGCGGCATAAATCCAGAGGTCTTTTGATGACGCAAGCAGTGCTTCTCCAATAAGCATCAGCATCACACCAACATACATGGGATTACGCGAATAGCGGTATAGCCCACCAATAACAAGTTGTTTCGTTTCGTCAGCGGGAGAGAGCGTTCCCTTTCCTTCGAACGCAAACCGTAAGATGCATGCAATGGTAACAACAAATCCTGTAATAAAAAGAAGGACGGCAATGAATTGAAATATCCCCATTTGTTTTTCAAGAATCTGATCGAGTTGATTCCGAATGATCCAATATGGAATAAAACCTGCTACCATGCCCGGTTGTAAAATTGTAAAGAACAGGTTGCGTAGCAGGAGCGAGGTCATCAGGTACTCATTCTTTTTTTAGCTTCAATGCACCATAGCAATTCATTAATAAAGCCTGCTGCACGTTTGTCAACAGATACTTTATCAGCAGGATTTCCTTGTTCATCAAATGTTGTTTGCACTTTTGGAACCGGGAACATAGCAGGAACAGTCCACGACCGGATTTTCCACAACGAAAATTGTAATGAGGTGATCACCTGGGTTCCACCAAAAATTCCATCGGAAGCTGTTGAAATGGCAATTGGTTTTCTTCTCCAATCATCATACAAAAGATCAACAACATTTTTTAAACTGGCGGGATAGCCACCGTTGTATTCAGGTGTTACGATAATCACACCATCAGCCGATTTAATCCTGTTGGAAAAATCCAACACCTTTTCGGATGGTGATTTTTGATGCGCCAACCGCTCATCGAATAAGGGAAAGTTATAAACAGCTAAGTCAAGAATTTCACTGGTAGCAAGTTTATGTTCCTCCAAAAATTTTTGGAAATAAAGTGCAACACGATGGCTGTTTCGTCCGGTTCGAACGCTGGCTGAAATGATAGCAATATGCATGATCAATTTTTTCCTAAAGATAGCTTAACCACCATGATTTGTGCGTGGTTTTATATCGATCATACCAAACACACATCGGGTACATCACGAGGATAGTTCCTGCCCACGCTACATAGGTCCATTCCAGGCTGTAGCCAAAGCCTTTTGGAATTCCTCCCAAGGTTTGTGTGAAACTGAAATTAAGTTCTGAAAACGGAGTGCCGCTAATAATCAGGTAAAGGCCAAGCGCTGCAATATGCATCACCAGGAAATGCATGAGATAATAGAAGAACGGAACACGGCCAAAAACACTCGCAAATTCAAGGATTTTGCCGGACGTTTTCTCCAACCATGCGAGTAAAATCAGAATAGGTCCGATGGTCATAAGGGTAAATAATAACGACACAGGATATTTTGTTGTGTTCATGAAACTCATGATGGTGAACAGGGTATTTTTCTGTACTTCCCATGGAACAAGATCACCGTAATCATTGATTGCACGAAGCACAATAAATAAGACAATGGCTGCCAGACCGGTATTGATAAGAATTTTTCTGCGCTGCTGCGGATCAAAATCGCTCAGGTACAAAGTTCCGGCTCCATATCCGGCAAGGAAAATCCCTAACCATGGGATTAATGAATATGGCACCGCCATCGCTGGGGGAACAAATCCGCTTTGCATCAGAAATGTCCAAATTCCATAACCAGGGTCATTGAATCCAAGCCTGATTCCATCAAATGCGTTGTGACCGAATATGATAATAAGTCCGATAATAAATATTACACGGGGTGAGAGGTAAATCAATGCTGCCAGTACAATCATTGATCCGCCAATCGACCAGAACACCAGGAAAAGCAGCATGTCGTACTGAAGACTGAACGTAAAGAAAAACCGGAAAACAGTTTGCTCAATGATAATCAGCCAAACACCCCGGGAAAGTAAGTACATGGCGAGTTCATTTTTCGTTTTGCGTTGCAGGCCCAGGCGAACGGAGATTCCGGAAAGGAAAATAAATGTGGGTGCACAAAAATGAGTGATCCATCGTGTATAAAATAGTATTGGATGCGTCTTGGTCATGTCGGTTGGATTGAACAACGAAGCATCGGCATGAAAGAAATCACGCACGTGGTCGAGTGCCATAATTGCCATGATGATACCGCGCACGATATCGATCGAAGATATTCTTGTTTTTTGATTGAGGGCGGTAGGGGTCATGTTCAATTTTTTAAATATCCTGTTTGTACCATTTCACTTTCGTTGATTCCCAGTTTGTCCTTGAGGTCAAGGCATTGACGTTTTAATTCTTCATCGGAAAATTGATTGAGCCTGTCGATTGCTTCCATCTCAATAAATTCCTCTCCGTTTGGCAGCTTGTCAAGATGAATTTTGATGTGATTGATAAAATATATTTTCCTTTCTTTTTTGACAATTCCGATTTGTTGATGACTGCTTTTTAGTTTTTCGATTTCTTCTTGTGAAGGATTAACGTCATACCGAAATACCTGAGTTTTTTCAGCACCATTCTCGAATGTTCGTTCGTAATGGGTGATGAGGTTCTCAATCGTACCCTGTCGAAGTTTGAGCTTTCCATGATCGACCTGAAAGTAAGTATCCGTTTGGTGGTCG
>DASTYM010000497.1:0-9315 GCA_035764995.1 Cyclobacteriaceae bacterium
CAAAAGTGGCTGAACAACCACTGGCGCGCCATTGAATCGGCTTACCGGAGTTCACCGTTCTTTGAGTTTTATTCTGATGACCTGCAGCAAGTATTGTTCAAGAAACACCTTTTTTTATACGACCTGAACACTGAACTGCTGACAATCTGTCTCAAGTGGTTGAAATGGAATGTCACGCTTCAGGAAAGTATGGCGTATGAAAAAATCCCGTCAAACGGTGCAATTGATATGCGAAACGTGATTCATGCGAAAAAACCTGAACTATACGCTCACTACTTTCAGCCAACGCAGTATCCTCAGGTATTTGGCAATAAGTTTGCAGAAGGCCTCAGCGTGATTGACCTGGTGTTTTGTGAAGGCCCAAATTCCCCCCAAGTGGTGGCGTCATCGGCAAAACCACATTGAACAAATTGGAGGCGGCAAGTGTTTAAATTCTTAATACGGGACAGGTCAAAATAATCCGCTAAAAGTTTACATTTACATAACTGTTATCCCCTTCTATGGAAGCAAAATTTTCCAACCGCGTTAAAGAAGTTATTTCCCTGAGTCGTGAAGAAGCGCTACGCCTTGGACACGATTATATAGGTGCCGAACATTTATTGCTTGGGCTGATCCGTGAAGGAGAAGGCGTGGCAGTTGGCGTATTAAAAAAATTAGGTGTGCCGTTAGACGAGCTTCGCTCGGAAGTTGAGAAAGTTTCTAAGGGAACAGCTACTCATGAAGTAAAGAATCTCGCCAACATTCCATTAACCAAAGCATCAGAAAAAGTTTTGAAGATCACATACCTCGAAGCCAAGATTTTCAAAGCACAATTAATCGGTACTGAACATTTATTACTCTCCATCCTTCGCGATGGTGATAACCTGGCAACACAAATTCTAAACAAGTTTGATGTGAACTACGAAACTGTAAAAGAAATGCTCGAATACCAGGCCGAAGGTCCACAAGCTGCATCTGATACTGACGATCCGGATGATGATTCATCCCGGATTTTTGGAGGTGCTGCAGGAGGAACCGGGGCTGGCGGAAAAGAAAAGAAAGGCGCTGAAAAGTCTCGCACTCCGGTGCTGGATAATTTCGGCCGCGACTTAACCCGCCTGGCTGAAGATGGCAAACTCGATCCAATTGTAGGACGTGAAAAAGAAATTGAACGCGTTGCACAAATATTATCACGCAGAAAGAAAAACAATCCAATCCTGATTGGCGAACCAGGCGTAGGTAAAACTGCCATCGCGGAAGGACTTGCATTGAGAATTGTTCAGAAGAAAGTTTCTCGTGTTTTATTCGGCAAGCGTGTTGTTACGCTTGACCTGGCTTCATTGGTTGCCGGGACAAAATACCGTGGCCAGTTCGAAGAAAGAATGAAGGCGGTAATGAATGAACTGGAGAAATCACCGGACGTAATTTTGTTCATCGATGAACTGCACACTATCGTAGGTGCAGGTGGAGCTTCCGGTTCGCTGGATGCATCCAACATGTTCAAGCCTGCATTGTCTCGCGGTGAGATCCAATGTATCGGAGCCACAACGTTAGATGAGTACAGACAATACATCGAGAAGGATGGCGCGCTGGCCCGTAGATTTCAGATGGTAATGGTTGATTCGACTTCAGTTGAAGAAACTATCCAGATCCTGGAAAATATTAAAGAGAAATACGAAGATCACCACCACGTAACCTATACTAAAGAAGCGTTGGAGTCTTGTGTGAAGTTCTCAGATCGTTACATCAGCGATCGCTTCTTACCAGATAAGGCGATTGACGTGATGGACGAAGCAGGCGCTCGTGTGCACATTAATAATATACACGTACCCGAAGAAATTGTAAAACTGGAAGAGGCGGTAGAAGACGTGAAGAAGGAAAAGAACCGCGTAGTAAAGAGCCAGAAGTATGAAGAGGCTGCTCAGCTTCGCGATCGCGAAAAGAAACTGTTAGAGCAACTCGACATTGCAAAAGCAAAGTGGGAAGATAAAACCCGCACGGAGAAGTATACCGTGAACGAAGATAACGTGGCGGATGTAATTGCGATGATGACGGGCATCCCAACCAAGCGCATTGCCCAGAAAGAAAGCAACAAGCTGTTGAGCATGAGCACCGAACTGAACGGTAAAGTGATTGGCCAGGATGAAGCGATTAAGAAATTAACGAAAGCGATTCAGCGTACACGTGTTGGATTGAAAGATCCGAAGAAGCCTATCGGTTCGTTCATTTTCCTTGGACCAACCGGTGTTGGTAAAACAGAATTAGCAAAAGTATTAGCAACCTATCTTTTTGATAAAGAAGACTCACTCATTCGTATTGACATGAGTGAGTACATGGAGAAATTCTCAGTATCGAGATTGGTGGGCGCTCCTCCAGGATATGTAGGGTACGAAGAAGGTGGCCAGCTTACTGAAAAAGTAAGACGTAAGCCATATTCAGTTGTATTGCTTGATGAAATTGAAAAAGCACACCCGGATGTATTTAACATCTTGTTACAAGTGCTTGATGATGGGATTTTGACTGATGGCCTAGGTCGCAGAGTTGATTTCCGCAACACGATCATCATCATGACATCAAACATTGGTGTTCGCGATCTGAAAGATTTCGGAAGCGGAATTGGTTTTGCTACAGCTGCTAAGCGTGAAAACGAAGAAGAGCAGATGAAGTCGACCATTCAAAATGCGTTGAAGCGCGTGTTCAGTCCGGAATTTTTGAACAGATTGGATGATGTGATTGTATTCAACTCACTGCAACGCGAGCACATCCACAAAATCATCGAGATTACACTCAAGAAAGTATTCGATCGGATCATTCAGCTTGGATACAATGTTGAGTTAACCGAAAAAGCTAAAGACTTCCTGGCTGAAAAAGGATATGATCACCAGTTTGGTGCACGTCCGTTGAACCGGGCGATTACCAAATATTTGGAAGATCCGGTAGCGGAAGAAATATTGAAGGGCGAAATCGAGGAAGGCGGTACACTCATTGCCGACCACGATGGCAAAGCTGATGGTTTGACTATTAAGGTGAAGAAGCCAAAAGCTGCCTCAAAGAAAAGTGAATAATTACTGGTTAAATTTTTAAAAATCATAACCCTCTCGCTTTAGGCGAGGGGGTTTTTTATTTTGATACAACCGAACACGGACTCTTCCCGTTTATACACTTTTTAAATCAATGCCATGAAAACCCCTCTCAAAATTGTTCTGTCAAGTTTTATCCTTCTTTGCTTATTAAGCCTTACCATCATTGCCTGCAATGATAAAGAGACCCCAACCTTTGAAGCACCGCTCTTCAGCAACATGGGTGATTTTGAAGTTTCAATAACAACTCATTCTATCTATGCCAAAAAATTCTTTTCTCAAGGGCTCGTGCTGGCAAATGGGTTCAATCATGCCGAAGCAGCTCGCTCATTCCGTGAAGCTATCCGGCAAGACAGTACCTGTGCAATGGCACATTGGGCATTGGCATATGTACTCGGGCCGAACTACAATACTAATAGCGATCAAGGTGATACAAAGGAGATACGAACAGCCGTAACGAAGGCTATTGAATACAGTAAGTCGGCTGAATCGTGGGAGCAAGTTCTAATTCAAGCGCTCGCTGCTAAGTTTCCGGTTAATTCCGGAACAGATGAAGAGGCTTATGCTGCTGCCATGCGTAATGCTTATCAGCAATTTCCTGAGAACGACATCATTGTTACGCTTTATGCTGAATCGCTGATGAATCTTCATGCCTGGGATTTATATACTCGAAAGGGTGGTGACCAAAAATCGTGGACACCTGAAATTGTTTCAGTAATTGAACAAGCCTTGAAACTTAATCCTGATAATCCGCTGGCAAATCATTTATATCTTCACGCTACTGAGTCCGCTGCAGATGTCGAAAAGGCACTACCAAGTGCCGAACGATTGAAAACACTCGTTCCTGGTGCTGGTCATCTTGTTCATATGCCCTCACACATTTTTATCAATACAGGCGATTATCACGAAGGTTCGTTGTCGAACGAAGAAGCCGTAAAAGTTGATAGTGCCTACATAGCTCAATGCAAAGTGCAAGGCGTCTATCCCCAGATGTATTATCCGCATAATTGGCATTTCCTCGCAGCAACTGCCGCATTGGAAGGACGTGGAGCCCGGTCCATCGAAGCCTCTTTTAAAACTGCCGAGATCATTGATCGAAATTATTTGCACCAAGAAGGCTTTGAAACGACACAGCATTATATAACCATTCCATATTTTGTGTTAGTGAAATTTTCTCAGTGGGAAAAAATCTCTGCATTGCCCAAACCTGAAAATAACTTAAAATATCCTCGTGCTATTTGGTACTATGCAAAGGGAATGGCCCTTGCAAACAGTAGCAAAATAAATCAGGCTCAGGAGGCGCTAGACTCATTGAAAGCACTTGCTCAAACGGAAGAAGTGAAAACCATGATGATCTGGGAAATCAACACAACTGCGGATGTGTGTAACATTGCCATACACGTATTGGAAGGCGAACTTGAACGCATCAAAGGAAATACAACAGCAGCCATCGACCATTTCAAACAAGCCATCGTTATTGAAGACCAACTGAACTATAACGAACCACCCGACTGGTTCTTTTCGGTCCGTCATTTTTTGGGCGATGTCTATCTGAGAGCAGGGAAGTACGGGGAGGCCGAAAGAGTTTACCGCGAAGACCTTACCTACTGGGTGAAGAATGGATTTGCGCTGAACGGATTGCATCATAGTTTACTCTTGCAAAAGAAAAACGATGAGGCTGCCGATGTAAAAAAGCAATTCGAAAACGCCTGGAAATATGCTGACTCAGCCCTTGAATTTTCCCGGATTGACGAAAAAAGCAGAAAGAATCTTGCTATTCGAGTAGACGAAAAAACACCGACTGACCTGGTGTATATAGCCGGGACCTTTTGTAAAAAATAACCAGACAGGCATGGAAACCAGTTTTTTTAGTTAAACTTTATTCTTCGGCAAATTGTATAACAACTATGCAACTGCACGATCTTCATAGAACCACAGCCGGCTTTAAGACCACCAAGAAGTTTCCCGCCTGGTTTATTGGTCACGGTAACCCCATGAACGTGCTTATGGATAATGCGTTCACGAAAAACCTGGTGGCGATGGGAAAATCGTTACATGAAAAACCGAATGCAATTTTGGTAATCTCAGCTCACTGGCTTTCGAAAGGTGGGACGTTTGTGTCCGTGACCAATAAGCCCGAAACAATTTATGATTTCTACGGTTTCCCGGATGCGATGTACAAAATAAAATACCCTGCACCCGGTGCGCCCGATTATGCGCTAGAGGTGAAGCGGATCGTTACTTCAGTGGACGTTCAGGAGGATAGTGAATGGGGACTGGATCATGGCGCATGGACAGTTTTAAAGCATGCGTTTCCGCACGCCAATATTCCCGTGTTTCAAATGAGTATCGATTATTCAAAGCCGGCTTCGTATCACTTCAAACTTGCCGCTGAATTAGAATCATTGCGTAACAAAGGCGTGTTAATTATTGGGAGCGGAAATATTGTTCACAATCTGCGCGCTGCAGATTTTCATAACATCCAGGCCGACCCGTATGACTGGGCGAAAGAGTTTGACGAGATCAGTAAAAAGAAAATTCTGAGCAGGGAATTCAATGACTTGATTGATTATCAAAAAATCGGTCAGTCTGCGTTGATGTCGATTCCCACGCCTGATCATTATTATCCGATGGTTTACAGCTTGGGGTTAGTTACCGATCAGGATGAGATCAGATTCACTTATGAAGAAATTCAAAATGCCAGTGTGAGTATGCGGTGTTTTGAGATTAGTTGATTCAACATTGCCCGGTCCAACTCACCCCCTGTACTTCCATCCGAACTTCAAAACGCGTGCTGCCCCTCTCTTCCAGGAAGAGAGGGGCTATATAAAACATATCAAGCTAGTACTAGTGAATATGGGATGAGTTGGAGCGCAACATTATTAATACCCTCCAAAATACTTTCTCAAAAACCACTCGGTACTGGCAAGGGCTAAGAGAAGAAAGAATGCCCATTTCAAATTCAGTAATGAATCATACTTTTCTTCACTGTGAATTCTACCCGTTGCCTCTTTTGTTGTGAGGCTTGCGTTGAGTTTCTCAAACTCTGAGGTTTTATAAAATTGCCCGCCTGTTGAAGAAGAGAGTTTTCGGAGTAAATCGAAATCCGCAGTCAGGTTTTGGAGTTCTGCCTGCTGAGCAGTTACCAGGAATTGACCGCGCACTTCTTCTTTCTTTCCTTTTATTTCACTGGAGGATTTGTATCGATACACGCCTTCCTGCAGTCCACCGATTTCATAACGTGCATTACCAGGGCTAATTACATAATTGTATTGGTACTTCTTTGACTTTTCATCGGTTAGTTCGATACTGACAGCATTGCCGTAAACAGGTTCATAGATGTCGTTATACACTTGACTTTCAAATACTACGGTTTCGGTATCTGAAAATTGTTGTTCAACAGGGTAGCTTCTGAATTTACTTTTGTCATCTGTTGTACTCAGGTATTGAATGAGTTTACCAAATACTTCATCGAACGTATCAGTATTTTCAACTTTGGAGTATTCGTGCAAACGCCATTGCCAGAAACCATCGGCCAGCATGAAGGCAATCTTTTGGTTATCGGTTGTATTGACCCAAAGTAATGGCTTATCTGTTGTCAGGCTTCCAACACGTTGAAACAACAACGGAACAGCAGAAGCAGGAATTTGCATCTTGCCAAAGGGAACCCAAACCGGAGGAAACCCTGAGAAAACGGTATTGGCTTCAGGCGAGATCAAAAAACTTGAGAATGCAGGATTGATCACAGGCATCACATCATCGAGCTGGCGTGGGGGCTGTTCGAATTTCAATGGCATGTTGGCTTGCGCCACTTGATTTAAATCTGTCTGCGACCCGGCAACGATAAACAAAGAAGTCTTGCTGCTTGCAAATCGCTGAAAGAGGTCGCGCGTCCGGCCCCGCTTGTCAGGTGACTGGTGAAAAATCACCAAATCGATAGCTGTTGGTTGTAAATTCTTAGCCTCCGTTTCCTGTACCCCGGGGATGTGAAGCAGGAAGTCATAATTTGAATTTTTCTCAATCACTGAACGAAGCGCTTTCAAATCGGGATGCGGTGATGAGGCAACGACTAAAATTTTCTTCTTTCCTTCAACCACCTCAATAAAGGCAGTGTTGCGGTTGTTTTTGGTATTGTGCTCACCGTTTTTCACTTCTACCTGAACATCAAAACGTTGAATGCCTTGTTCGGCAGCCAATGGATTAAAATCGATGGTTAGCAATTGTTCATTCCCGGAATTTTTATTGACCCGCTCTACAATTTTATTTCCTTGTAAGAGAGAAATAGAAATGTTTTGATTTGGGTATCCCTTTACCATGACCTCTGCCCGCAAGGGAAACTTGTTCCCCTGGTAGGCAATTTTATTATAGATCAGGCCTTTCAGAACAATATCCTGGCGCTGCGTAGTATCACCTACCCCAACCGTGTGAACCGGGAAATTATAATTGGCATACAAGGGAGAAAGTCCGGTATTATAAATACCATCCGATAACAGTAAAACGCCAGCAAGTGATTTTCCTTCATACTGATTGGAAATTTTTCTTAGCGCTCCCTGTAAATCAGAACTCGACTCATTGAATCTGATTGGAACATTCTCATCACCTGCAAGATTTTGAGAAGAAACTTCAAATCCATTCTCGATAAGGGATTCTCGTAAGGTGTTAACAGAATTGCTGATCGACTTCAGTGACATGGAGTCGGTCGATTCTTTCACAGACATTGAATTATCATGGAGAATCACAAACACTGGCTTCTCAACGATATTATCGATCTGCCTGATAATCGGCCCCAGCAATAAAAACGTCAGGAGAAAAACCAGAACGATACGCCCAACCAGCAGGATACGATTAAGGTTCGTGCTCCAGGGATGTTTGCCTCGGTAGAGTAAAAAACCGTAGCCCACACTAACGGCTATACACAACAAGATAAAAGCAGGAGATGACTCTAGTGTTATCGATTTCAATCTTAACTTATTTTAAAGTTCCAAATTCCAAAATTCAATTTGTTGTTTGCTTATTGTGATTTGGAATTTATTAATATCCATATTTCTCCTTCCACAACGAACGTAAATATTTTCTTAACTCCTCTTCACGTGGATTGTTTCCCGGATCATAAAATTTTGTTGCGCTGATCTTGTCAGGTAAAAATTCTGTGTTAATGAAATTACCCTCGTAATCATGCGCATATTGGTAACCTTTTCCATAACCGAGATCCTTCATGAGTTTGGTTGGCGCATTTCTTACAGCCAACGGCACGGGAAGGTCTCCGGTTTCACGAACTACACCAATGGCATTTTCGATGGCTATATAGCTAGCATTACTCTTTGGAGAACTTGCCAAGTATACCGCACATTGGGCTAAAATAATCCTGGCTTCAGGGTAACCGATCACATCAACAGCCTGAAAGGTATTATTAGCAATTACCAATGCAGTGGGATTTGCATTGCCAATATCTTCTGATGCCAGGATCAACATTCTGCGCGCAATGAACTTCACGTCTTCACCGCCTTCCACCATTCTGGCTAAATAATAAATGGCCGCATTAGGATCGCTTCCGCGGATGGACTTGATGAAGGCCGATATAATATCATAATGTTGTTCTCCGCTTTTGTCGTAGATGGCGATTTTCTTCTGGGCAACATTGGTTACCAGATCATCCGTAATGACAATCTTGCTTTCAGGATCTGAATCCACTACTAACTCCAGCAGGTTTAGCACCTTGCGGGCATCGCCTCCGGAAAGCTGAAAAAGTGCGTGGTGCTCTTTTAGTTCAACGTCACGTTTTTTTAACTCTTCATCTTTAGTAAGAGCCAGATCAACAAGTTTCAATAAATCTTTTTCTTCCAAAGCCTGCAACGTGTACACCTGGCTCCGCGAAAGCAACGCTGAGTTTACTTCAAACGATGGATTTTCGGTTGTGGCACCGATCAGCGTGATGATACCTTTTTCAACCGCTCCCAGCAACGCATCTTGTTGTGATTTGTTAAAACGATGAATTTCATCAATGAACAGAATTGATCTGGGTGATAATTTCGCCTTATCGATAATCTCCCGAATATCCTTTACCCCGGCACTTACGGCACTGAGAACATGGAAAGGCTTCTTAACCTCGTTGGCAATAATATTGGCAATCGTTGTTTTGCCTACTCCGGGCGGACCCCAAAAAATCATGGAGGGAATATTTCCTGATTGAATGGTTTTCCGGATCACGCCATTCTCCCCGACCAGATGCTCCTGTCCCACCAGGTCTTCAAGTTTT
>DASTYM010000498.1:0-19883 GCA_035764995.1 Cyclobacteriaceae bacterium
CTTCAAATCAAAAGGCGTATTGATAAGTCGAACCAGGACCGGACCGACATGGTAGAGAAAATGGACGACTATTTTCTAGAACAGTTTAAACATGTTCAACCCAAGCCTACAGCCAAAATAAATTCAGAAACTCCCGCGTGGCTCCTCGACCGCATGAGTATTCTATTGCTGAAAATCTACCATATGCAGGAACAAGTCGACCGAAAGGATGCCTCGGCAGAACATATTGCAAAATGTCAGGCAAAACTTAGTATCTTATTAGAGCAAAAGACTGATATGCAAATGGCATTTGATCAACTCATGGAAGATATTCTGTATGGCGAGCGTAAAATGAAAGTGTACCGTCAGATGAAGATGTACAATGACGCTTCCCTCAATCCCATGTTGTACCAAAAGAAATAGTGCTGCTTTGCTATGAAAAAAATCCTGGTTCTTAGATTTTCAGCAATGGGAGACGTGGTGCTAATTGTACCCGTTCTTAGATCGCTCGTTGCTGTTCATCAGAATATCCAGGTAACAGTTGTAACACGTCCACGATTTGCATCTTTCTTTCATGGCATTGAAAGGGTAACTGTATTTGAAGCTGATGTGGATGAGAAGTTCGCAGGCTTCTTTGGTGTTCGACAATTATTTCGTGCACTATTTCTCACGAAAGATTTTGATGTGATTATTGACTTACACGATCACATCCGTACGATTGTGCTACGCAATCTCTTTAAGTTTTTTGGTAAACCTGTTTTTGTACTCGACAAAGGAAGAAAAGAGAAAAGAGCTTTCAGCAGAAAAGAAAAGAAAGTCACCAGACCACTACCTCACTCCATTGAACGATATCAAAAAGTTTTCGAAAAAGCCGGTTATAGTTTTCCCTTGTTAAGGCCACCTTATCTGATTCCTTCCGCAGAGTCTAAAAAATTAGTGGAAGGCTGGTTTGTAAAAAAAGGGTTGAACAAAAACGAAAAGTGGATTGGCATTGCTCCCTTTGCCCTGCACAAAACAAAAATATGGCCTGTTGCCAACTATCCAAAAGTGATGGACCTACTGATCAAGGAAATGCCGGTGAAGTTCTTTTTGTATGGTGGTGGCGATGATGAGATCAAATATTTTGAAGATTTGCAACAACTATTTCCGGATCATGCAGTGATGGTTGCCGGCCGCTTAAAGCTGCCACAAGAGATTACCTTGATGACTCATCTCGACTTGATGGTATGCACCGATTCTTCGAACATGCATCTTGCCACCATGGTTAACACTCCTGTGTTGTCTATTTGGGGCGGCACGCATCCCGATGTAGGCTTTGCTCCATTCGGAAAAGGCGAAGAGAGCATTCTGCAAATTAGTCGCGTAGATTTATCCTGTCGGCCATGTTCTGTTTACGGAAAAGAAACCTGCTTCCGCGGAGACTTTGCCTGTTTGAATAAAATTACTCCTGAAATGGTTGTCGATAGAATCCTCGCAAGACTTTAAAACTCAACGATGCAAACAAAATTTGATACGATCATATTTGATCTTGGTGCTGTACTGATTGATTGGAACCCGCGCTACTTATACAGAAAGATTTTCAAGACTGAAGAAGAGATTGATTGGTTTCTGCAGAACATCTGTACATCCGAATGGAATGAAGAACAGGATGCGGGAAGGTCTTTTGAAGAAGCAACGGAGATATTGGTTAAACAACATCCGGAATATGAGCACGCAATTCGTGCGTGGTACGGCCGCTGGCCCGAAACCATTAAGGGCTCCATCCCGCAGACTGTTGATATCTTACAGGAACTCAAACAAAAAAATGGTCATCGGTTATACGCCCTAACTAACTGGTCGACAGAAACTTTTCCCTGGGCATTGGAGCGTTTTGATTTCTTACGGTGGTTTGAAGGTATTGTAGTTTCTGGTGTTGAGAAAACACGTAAGCCCTTTCCTGAATTTTATCAAATATTATTTGACCGTTACAAGGTCAGTCCGGGCAAAGCAATTTTTATTGATGATAATCTCAGAAATGTAAATGCCGGGAAGTCGCTGGGAATGGAGTCGATTCATTTTCAAACACCAGAAGGATTGCGGACTGAGTTGAGGAAATTGGGAGTGTTGTAACTCAGATTCTCATCTCCTACGCGCACCCCTACCCTAAAGGGCTCCAGCGCGCAGGGGTTCTCCCTTTAAGGGAGTTAGAGGGTAGCGGTGGCCTAAAACTTCACGTACTTCTCCAACAGTATTTTATCAAGACCATTAGCTCGAGCCTTTTTTGCCTGTCTTCGCAGGATAAATTCAAAAATACTCATCCATCCCGGTAGGTTACTTTCACTGATATCGAATAACCACGCGAGTGCAAGGTTGCTTTTGGGAAAACCGTTCGGCCGCACTTCACCATCGCGCGCCAATCCATAGCCAATTTGCAATGATTGCTCAAATCCTTTACTGGCGGGTCGCAGTTCAACTTTGAATTTCGCCACTGAATTTGATGTGTTAAAGAATCGATGATTAACATTTGGCAAGGCAGTGATCGATTGGCCGGGAGTAAGTGTGTGAATGGTTTTACCAGCTTGAACTTTCAGTTCGCCATCGAGACAATCAAATTTTTCAGAATAGGTTTTGTGGTAATGAATACCAACACCGCCTTTAGGTGCAAGCTCAACTTCAACCAAGGTATATTCACCATTGGTTTCATCAGAAGTTTTTATGAATGTGACGTAATCTTTCTGAACAGGGTTATAGATACGTCTTTCCATGGTTTGATTTCTGGTTTCTCGTTTCTCGTTTCAGGTTTCCGGTTCCTTGGTTTCTGGTTCAAAACTTGAAACTAAGACTTGAAAAACTTAAAACTTGAAACTAAGAACACATTTTTCAATTGTATCGCAACACTCATGAATCTGCTCTTCGGTAATCACCAATGGAGGAGCTAAGCGAATAATATTTCCATGCGTTGGTTTTGCGAGCAAACCATGCCTGGCAAAATCTAAACACAAGTTCCAGGCAGTTTTGCTTTCAGGTGAGTCGTTGATCACAATTGCATTCAGCAGTCCCTTTCCGCGCACCAAATTGATGAGATTGGTTTTAGTCATCAATGCTTTCATCCGGTCGCGGAAAACAACGCCCAGCTTTTGTGCATTCTCGGCAAGCTTTTCATCCTTCACTACCTGCAAAGCTTCCATACAAACAGCCGCAGCTAACGGATTTCCTCCAAAGGTTGAGCCATGTTCACCAGGTTTGATCACCAGCATGATGCTATCATCAGCCAACACAACAGAGATTGGAAGCACACCACCGGATAGAGCTTTGCCTAAGATCAGTAAATCAGGGCGAACATTTTCGTGGTCACTTGCCAGCATTTTTCCTGTGCGCGCAATACCGGTTTGAATTTCATCTACCATCAACAACACGTTGTGCTGACGGCATAATTTCTCTGCAGCCTTCAGGTAACCTTCCTGTGGAACATACACCCCGGCCTCACCTTGAATCGGTTCAATCCACAATCCACACACATTTGGGTTCGCAAGGGCTTTTCCGAGTGCAGCAATATTATCGTATTCAACAATTTCAAAGCCTGGCATGAACGGACCAAAACCTCCGCGTGAATCAGGTTCAGTCGATGCTGAAATAATAGTCGTGGTTCTTCCGTGAAAGTTATTCTTCACTGCAACAATCACTGCTTGATTATCGGGAATACCTTTCTTAGTATAGCCCCACTTGCGTGCAAGTTTAATAGCAGTTTCGTTTGCCTCTGCTCCGCTATTCATAAACAACGCTTTCTGGTAGCCAAACATGTCGCAGATATACTTTTCGGCCACACCCAGCTTATCATTATAGAAAGCCCGTGATGTTAACGTCAGCTCTTTTGCCTGTTCGATCAACGCCTGGATAATTCGCGGATGACAGTGGCCCTGGTTCACCGCACTATAGGCCGATAGAAAATCAAAGTACCGCTTACCTTCCAGATCATACAGAAAAACACCCTCACCTTTACTTAAAACCACCGGCAACGGATGGTAATTGTGCGCACCATACTTGTCCTCCAGTGCAATAGCCTCCTGGCTTGAAGTGATTGTATCTATCATAAAATCAAGGATTTCTGACCCCAAGGTACCCTTTTTGTCCTTCACCCCCAACATCTATTGAGTAAGGATTCATGAGTAAAACCGACCCGCCCCAGATTGGAGAGGTGACACAGTCTGTCACTCTCTCTTTCTACACTTGTATACGCAAACGGCATAATACACTAACTTTACACCTATGGAAACAGGGCTCGATAACATCAAAAAACTTTTTAATGACCTGAAGTCCTACTCTTTTTGGGACAGGCTCTTTCGTTGGACGGCTGTAAGAACACTCTTGATTGATGCAAGTGCTGATCTTCAGAAAATTCTCAGTAGCGCTGATTCAGTTTCGAAACTGAATCATGAACTGGAAATCGAACGGAATAAAAACAAATCGCTGGAATCAAATCTTGGCGATTTAAAAATTCTCCGTGCAGAAAAGGATTCGTTGCTAACGGAGAAAACGGCCCTTGAAAGCAAAAATGATAATTTTCTGAAACGCGGAACAGAATTATCTAACGAGTTAAGCGCCCTCAAACAAAAACTTGAATCGCGCGAAAACGAATTGGTTTATTTGCGTGAGGAGTATACGAAGCTCAAAAGCTCCGAAGAAGAGCGCAGAAAAAATCACGAGCATTCGATCAATAACCTGAACGTAATTGTAAAGCGCGTTCAGGATGAGCGCGCCAAAGAAAAAGAAGAGCAACATCAGCGTGAGATTAACAGATTGCTCATGCAGAAAGCAACGTGGTCGAACCACGAAGAAAATGTGAAGAGCCGAATGAAGACAGTGTGCAATCGACACGGTGTTGAGTATGTAGAGAAAGTTCCATTCAAAGGCAAGCCGGACAATACTTTAAAAATCAATGACGAGTATATCGTTTTTGATGCGAAGAGCCCAGCAAGTGAAGACTTGAGCAACTTTCCACTTTACATCCGCAACCAGGCAGAATCGGTGAGCAAATATGCGAAAGAAGAAAACGTGCGAAAGGAAATTTTTCTGGTGGTGCCAACCAACACGCTTGATATCCTTGAGCAATTTGAATACCGTCTGAGCGATTACACCGTATATGTTATTTCGATTGACGCATTGGAACCAATTGTGTTATCGCTTCGAAAAATTGAGGATTACGAATTTGCTGAATCTCTCAGTCCAGAAGAACGTGAGAATATTTGTCGTGTGATTGGAAAGTTCGTGCACCTCTCTAAGAGAAGAATTCAGATTGATGGTTTTTTTGCAAAACAGTTTTTTGAACTGGTGTATCGAAGTGAAGCTGACCTTCCAAAAGATATATTGGAGAAAGCAAGCGAGTTTGAGCGCAATGAAAAATTAAATCCGCCAACCGACAAACGCGCCAAGCAAATCAGCAACCGCGAGTTGGAAGCTGATGCGATGAAAACCTCGACAGACGCAGCGCAGCAGGGTATTTACACAGAAGAGTCGCACATTTCAAAAAGCTTGAACAAGCTGCCACTTTACGTTGATCCCACTGAGAAAGAGAAGAAAGACCAGCCGGAATTGTTTTAAATCCAATCCCCCAAGTCACCCTTCGACTCCGCTCAGGGTGACAGCATGTGTTAGTCAGGCTGAGCGGAGTCGAAGCCTGCGTGCCCATCTTATTTTTTATGAACGAATATTTCGTGTACATCCTTCTGTGTAGTGATGATTCCTATTACACTGGCATTACAAACGATATTGAACGAAGGCTTTGGGAACATGAAACTTGCTTTTATCCTAACGCTTACACCTCAACGCGACTTCCCGTAAAACTTGTCTTTTGGGAGAAGTTCCAAACACCTGATCATGCTATTGAATTTGAGAAGCAAGTAAAAGGATGGAGTAGGAAAAAGAAAGAAGCGATTATCGCTGGGAATTGGGAAAGACTGAAAGAGTTATCGATTTGTCAAAACGACAGCCATAGTAAAAATTTCGGTAAGTCACCCTTCGACTCCGCTCAGGGTGACAAGACCGACTCCGCTCAGGGTGACAAGACCGACTCCGCTTAGGGCGACAAGACCGACTCCGCTCAGTGTGACAAGACCGACTCCGCCCAGGGCGACAAGACCGTTCAGTCAGGCTGAGCGGAGTCGAAGCCTGACGATTTCGGGATTTGAATTAGCTTTGTGTCCACATGGACCAAATTTCTCTCATCACCGAATTCTACACTGCCTTTGCTGCTCATGATTACAAACGAATGGCAGCATGCTATCATGATGAAATCGAATTCCATGATCCGGCATTTGGAACATTGAAAGGTGATCAGGCGAAGGCTATGTGGAAAATGTTGATTGAACGATCAGAAGGAAAATTGAAAGTAGTATTTAGCAATGTTACCTCCTCTTCTGCGCACTGGGAAGCTTTTTATTTGTTCAGCAAAACCGGAAGAAATGTTCATAATAAAATTGATGCACAGTTTGAATTTAAGGATGGAAAAATTATTCGCCATCATGATCATTTCAATTTATGGGCTTGGTCGCGGCAGGCAATGGGGATTTCTGGTTTACTGTTGGGATACACTTCTTTCTTTAGAAATAAACTGCAAGCCCAAACCCGAAAGCTATTGTCTGATTACATGCAGCGTTCCAAATAATCAAATGTTATCTTTGTGACCTCTCTGCGTTTTCTTTGCGACTTTGCGGTGAAAATTTTTAACCGCAAAGGCGCAGAGGACCGCAAAGAAATGTACAGAGTAAAATAGATATGCGTCTCCATCGAACTACCTGCGTTGCTGTTGTTGAATCACTCGAGCAAATCTTCACGGAAAAGAAGTATGCTGATAAAGTGATTGAAAAGACACTAAAGAAAGATACCCGCTGGGGCTCACGCGATCGCAAATTCATTGCTGAAACTACCTATGACATTGTTCGCTGGTATCGCTTCTTCAGGAGTGTGACCAATGCCAAGGGTGATGATTTTTGGACATTGCTGGCTGCATGGTGTATCTCCCGTGAAATTGATCTTCCGGACTGGAAAGAATTTTCCGGAATTCCATACAAGCAATTTCAGGAAAAGATTCTTCAAAATCATCCGACCCGAAAAATCAACGAGTCTATTCCAGATTGGATGGATGAGCTTGGTGAAAAAGAATTAGGTAAACGTTGGGATGCAGAGCTTACTGCGTTAAACGAAGAAGCGCGTGTCGTGCTGCGTGTCAACACGCTTAAAACAAGTGTGAAAGAGCTCCGTTCAGCACTGGAAGAAAAAGAAATCTTCACCGAAATTGATAAAAGATTCCCCGATGCATTGATCCTGGAAGAACGCCAGAATGTATTTCAACTTCCGGAATTCAAAGAAGGATTATTTGAGGTACAGGATGCCGGCTCGCAAGCCATCAGTCATTTTGCAAATCCGAAACCGGGCATGCGCATTATCGATGCCTGTGCAGGTGGTGGGGGTAAAACACTTCATCTCGCAGCCCTTACCCAAAGCAAAGGACGCATTATTTCCATGGATACCGAGCAGTGGAAATTAGATGAACTGAAAAAACGTGCACGCAGAGCAGGTGTGTCAACGGTTGAGACAAGGTTAATTGATTCCTCAAAAGTGATCAAGCGTCTGGAGAAAACGGCTGACTTGGTTCTTCTCGATGTTCCATGCTCAGGATTGGGTGTTCTCAAAAGAAATCCTGATGCCAAATGGAAACTCTCTCCTGCTTTTATTGATGATGTTCGCAAAGCACAACAGGAAATTCTTTCTTCCTACAGTGAAATGGTAAAACCAGGTGGCGTGCTTATTTATGCGACCTGCAGTGTTTTATACTCTGAAAATGAAGATCAGGTGAAGAAATTTCTCGGTGAAAATGGTTCGTTCGAATTGAAGGACGAGAAACGAATTTGGCCAAGCGAGGGGTTTGATGGATTTTATATGGCACGATTACTAAGAAAATCATAGGGTAATGGCGGGACTTTCTTTTGACGTATTGCGCGTTGGTAAAAAATACAAACTCGTGAATTATGGAGAAACGCACGAGTTTGAAGTCGAGAGTATTCTGGTCAATCGCGATTTAAAAGTGAAAGATCTTTTTACGCTTGAGCGATACTTGCTCAAAGACCTGATCAAATACGGAAAAGGTAGTGATTTTGAGATTCAGGAATTGTATTAAATTTAATTGATTCACTAATGCATCGCGGATTAGTTCTATAGTTCCTTTATGAAGAAGATTTTTGTTGTCCTTTCTTTCCTTTGGTTGTACCTCAATAGTTTTTCTCAAATAAAAAATGTTTCACAGACTGACAGCACTGGAGCTACCTTTGCATGGAGTGGTTATATCGAAACATACTATGCATTTGATTTTAATAATCCTGAAAGTGGCAACCGTCCTTCTTTTGTTTATTCATTCAATCGGCACAACGAATTCAACATTAACCTGGGCTATCTGAAAGGCACTTACAGTTCTGACAAACTGAGAGCCAATATGGCCATTATGACTGGTACTTACGCTAATGCAAACCTTGCATCCGAACCTGGCGTATTGAGAAATATTTTTGAAGCGAATGTTGGTATTAAATTATCGCCAATAAAAAACATCTGGCTTGATGCCGGAATTTTTGCCTCGCATATTGGATTTGAAAGTGCTGTGGGCAAAGACTCCTGGAACCTCACGAGAAGTATTTTGGCTGACAACACACCGTACTATGAATCGGGTGTGAAACTCACCTACGGCACCGATAACGAAAAGTGGATTCTGACAGGTCTCGTTCTGAATGGATGGCAACGCATCCAACGTTATCCTGGTAATTCATTACCGTCATTTGGAACACAAATTATTTATAAACCGACTCAGAGCGTGTTATTGAACAGCAGCACCTTTATCGGAACCGATTCTCCTGATAGTGCCCGTGTAATGCGTTACTTCCATAATTTTTATACCATCATTCAGGTTAACAACCGACTTGGTCTAACCGTTGGCTTTGACTATGGTATTCAGCAAGCAGCGCCATCCGCAAGCTCATACAACTCCTGGTTATCCCCTATTATCATTGCCCGACTTACGCTAACCGACAGAGCGTCCATGGATTTTCGTGCCGAATATTACCAGGATGAAAACGGGATCATTATTGATACCGACACACCGAACGGATTTAAAACAACGGGGCTGTCGACAAACTTCGATTACAAGATTTCGGACCATGCCCTCTGGCGAATTGAGATTCGCAACTTTATCAGTAAAGACGCCATTTTTGTCCGCGAAGATGAAATGGTGAAGGATAACACCGTTATCACAACTTCGCTATCGATCAATTTCTAAGTTTACATTGACGAAAGGAGCAGGTGCCCCCGGAATTTCATCCGGCACTGGATTGGGGTTAGCTATATCGAAAGAGTTTATTGAGACGCAGGGTGGTGAAATTGGCGTGGGCAGTGAGATTGGAAAGGGGAAGCGCTTTTCATTTTTCGCTCAATCAAATCTGATCCCGGTGCATAAAGTCGAATGTAATAATGGGAATTTGAACAGATGTTGATACCTTCCATTCAAAATATAATCTATGCCTTTTGTTGATTTCAATACTAAAAAGAAAGTGAAAGTTTGGGACGGAATTACCGGCCCACTTGCTCATTCTGATAAACTTACGTTTGGCTATTTCACACTTGAAAAGGGAGCGTTAGCCAAAGAACATCAGCACCCTCATGAACAGTGGACACATGTTATCTCCGGTGAACTAGAATTTACATTGGGAGGAGAGAAGAAAATACTGAAGGGCGGAATGGCAGCATACATTCCCTCGAATACTCCGCACTCAGCATTTGCCATAACTGAGGTAAAGGTGATTGATTGTTTCTCTCCTGTGCGCGAAGATTTTGTTGAACTCGAAAGAATATAAATAATGCCTGAAAAAATTTCAAAAGTTGGTTTGGCGGATGTTCCCGCATTGAACAAATTGATCAACTCTGCATATCGCGGAGAAGAATCCAAAAAAGGCTGGAGCACCGAAGCCGATTTGTTGGATGGAACCCGTATTGATGAAGCAGCACTACGCGATATTATCCAAAAACCGGATACAACTTTTTTAAAATATGAAGAGGATGGTACGATCCTCGGATGTGTTGAATTGCGGAAAGAAGAAAATAAATTGTACCTGGGAACCCTGTCGGTGAATCCCAACATCCAAAACAAAGGAATTGGAAAAAAACTGCTGCAGGCTGGCGAGGAACACGCGAAACAAATTGGTTGTTCGCGCATGCGGATGACCGTTATTGATGGCCGTCAAAGTCTCATCGACTGGTATGTCAGGCACGGGTATCAATTGACCGGGGAGCGCAAACCCTTTGTTGTCCCTGACGATCGCTGGGGAATTCCCAAGCAAAAGCTGGAATTTGTGGTTTTAGAGAAGTCCCTCTAGAACCACTCATCCAACTTTCCTCGCAGGAATTAGTTCTTTTTGCTTACTTGGCAGTTCAAAATTTCAATAAATATGAACCGCATTATTTCTTGTTTCCTGATTTTCATGTTGTCGGCAACAGTTGCGTTGGCCCAGAATTCAGATCTTCCCGAAGATTTTCTCAGTAAAGAATGGCATAAAGAACGCAGACAAAAGTTGCGTGAAAAGTTACCCGCAAACTCGGTGGCAGTTTTCTTTGCCAGTGCTGTACGAAACCGGGCAAACGATGTTGACTACGTATATCACCAGGATCCGGATTTTTATTACCTCACAGGCTATAAAGAACCCGATGCTGTGTTGTTTGTATTCAAAGACAAGCAAACTGCCAACAACGGAACGCAGTACGATGAAATCATTTTCGTACAACCACGAAACGCACAAGCCGAAATGTGGACAGGCCGCAGACTGGGCGATGAAGGCGTAAAAACCAGACTTGGTTTAGAGCAGTCATTTAATAATAAAGAATTCAAAAAGTATAACGTTGACTTCAGTAAGTTCGCTGAAATCCTGTTCTACGATTTCAAAAATGATGTGCGTGACAACGCTCGTGATTCATCCGACCTGTACAGCCTCATCGAGATGTTTAAAGTGAAAGTAAATTATCCATCGAAGGCAACCGGGTTAAACGTAAATCCTGAACCACAAAAAAACAATCTTAACATGAAAGGCCTTGGTCCGATCATGGGTAGCTTACGAGAAGTAAAAACACCTGAAGAATTGGAGATGGTCCGCAAAGCAGTAAGTATTTCCTGCATGGGACAACGCGAAGTGATGAAAGCGATGAAGCCAGGCATGAGTGAACGCGAAATTCAAGGCATCCATGAATTTGTGTTTAAGAAATACGAAGCTGAAGATTTAGGTTATCCTTCGATTGTAGGTGCCGGACACAACGGTTGTATTTTGCATTACATTGAAAACTACAAGCCATCCATAACTAACAAAGAGTTAATCCTGATGGATTTAGGCGCTGAGTACCGTGGTTATACTGCTGATATTACCCGCACCATTCCGGTGAGTGGTAAATTTTCTCCTGAACAAAAGCAGATTTACGAACTCGTGCTGTTGGCGCAGGAAGAAGCCATGAAGGTTTGCAAGGCAGGAACAAGCCGTGATGAACTCACTTCGATCACCCGTAAGGTTATTAACAAGGGGCTAAAAGACCTGGGCATTATCAAAACAGAGGACGAAAAACATCAGTACTACCCGCATGGATGTTGCCACCATATTGGGTTAGATGTGCATGATAAAAGTTCAGGAGGTGTATACCCGGAAAATTCCGTTATCACCATTGAGCCTGGAATTTACATTCCTGACAATGCAAACTGTGATAAAAAGTGGTGGGGCATTGCTGTTCGAATCGAAGACGATTATTTAATTACTAAAACCGGCTACGAACATTTATCATCTGCTGCACCACGAACCGTGGCAGACATTGAATCACTCATGAAACAACCAAGTGCGTTGGATGATTTTGTGTTGCCTTCGTTGGATAAAGAGGCCAAGAAAAACTAAAGCTCCGTCATTTCGAACGGAGTGAGAAATCCCCAGCCTACAACGTGCGCATGTTATAGGCTGGGGATTTATCGTTTCACTCGAAATGACGTTTACTTAGAAACCCGCTCTAATCCCTCTTTCGCTTCTTTGAGATTGCTGTCCAGCTTCAACGCTGTTTCAAATAATTTTTTAGCCTCGGGTTTATTGCCGCGTTTCTCATAAACCTGGGCAAGACGCATGTTAGCGCCAGCATGAGACGGTTCTCCTTCTTTTGGCTTATAAGAAAGATATTGTTTTAAACATTGTTCGCCCCTGTCGAGGCGTTGACCAGAAACCGCACTTGTACGGCCCACCAGGTAAATCATGATCATGTTATTGGGATCTTTCTTCAGCGGTTCTTCGAATAAATTGAAAGCCTTGTCGTACTGTTTTTGTCCCGCATAAAAATTACCGAGCACAGAAATAAATTTCTCATCAGACTTTACCATTTCAAGATACTCCTTTTCTGCAGCAGTCGGATTTTTTTCCCGTACAAAAATATCGCCCATCGAACGGTGTCCTTGTGCCGGATTAAGTTTTACGATTTGGTTGGCAACTTCTTTAGCTTTCTCAAAACTACCGCCCATGAAGCCCGGGGCTTGCGTATAAAATTCAATGAGGGATTCTCGGGCAGAAATATTTTTTGCGTCCAAAGCAATACATTTCTCCCAGGCAGTTTTCATTTTTGGAGCCAGGAATCCCTGACGAACCACGTTGGCGTCTTTGGCAATCGTACCATAAGTATCGCCTAGCCAAAGGAAATAATCTGCAACTTTTTCGTCATTTTCTGAAGCTTCTTCAAAGTAATCCGCAGCATCATCATACTCTTTTTGATCGAATGCTATCCGACCAAGATAGAATTGAGCAGCTGCGTAATCTTTGCTCTCGTCATCTACTTGTTCCAGTAGTTTCGCAGCCTCAACATATTTTTTGCTTTCGTATAACGTTTTGGCCTTTTCGATTTGAAACTGTCCAACGGCTAAAAGTGGAAATAGTAAGAGTACTGAGAGAAGGGTTTTCATACTCGAGAGATTAGTTCTGCATATAGACTATCAAAGTATCACCCAGGTTGCTCGGATTCCCGAAAGTGTCCAAAAAAACCGTTCTCAAACCGTCTCAAACCGTCAGAATACCTCGAAAAGGATTCTTTATTAAGCCCTCCAGTCCGATTGGCTTTTCTTTACTAATTTGCGCGCAAACTCATATTTTATGAAATACGTAGTCCTGCTCGTTTTAATTTGTTCCCTGTCTGTTTCACAAGCTCAACAATTTGATCCTATTAAAATTAGCGAACATGTTAAAACACTATCGAGCGATGCGATGAAAGGCCGTGGTACGGGAAAAGAAGGTGAAAAACTAGCTGCGGATTACATTCAAAGTCAATTCAAAAAATTAAAGCTCACACCTAAGGGTGAGAATAAAACTTATTTGCAGGCTTTTCCATTTAAAGGCGGAGCCCACGGTGAAGGTGAAGCTGGCATTGCGAACAATATCGTTGGTTTTTTGGATAACAAAGCTGCAACTACAATCATCATTGGTGCTCATTACGATCACCTGGGAATGGGTGACCAGGGAAGTTCACTGGACGCTAACCCACAGGAAAAAATTCACAACGGTGCCGATGATAATGCATCTGGTGTTGCAGGAGTGATTGAGCTTGCGCGCTTTTTATCAACTAATAAGGTAAAAGAGAAAAATAATTTCTTATTCCTCTGCTTTTCAGGAGAAGAACTTGGCTTGTTTGGATCAAAATATTTTACCGAGCACCCGACACTTGATCTGACCACCGTGAATTACATGATCAACATGGATATGATCGGCAGGTTAGACGCTCAAACAAAAATACTAATGGTGCATGGAACAGGCACAAGCCCGGTGTGGGAACCGTTAGTTAAGAAACTCGAAAATGAGAATGTGAAAATTAAGACCGACTCATCAGGAACAGGTCCTTCTGATCACACTTCGTTTTACCTGAAAAATCTTCCTGTACTGCATTTCTTTACAGGATCACACAGCGATTACCACAAACCTTCTGACGACTGGGATAAGATCAATTATAAAGGTGAAGCTGATGTACTTTCTGTTATTGCGAAAGTAATTACAGAATTGGATGGTCAGCCTAAACTTGCATTTCTAACAACCAAAACAAAACAGACGGGAACACGCAGTGCGTTTAAGGTTACCATGGGCGTGATGCCAAGTTACAGTTCAGAAGTGGAAGGCTTAAAGGTTGATGGTGTTACAGACGGAAGGCCAGCCCAGAAAGCCGGCATTCAAACAGGGGACGTGATTATTCAAATGGGTGATCTTGTTATCAAAGATATTCAGAACTACATGGATGCACTGGGTAAGTTTGAAAAGGGCCAGACTATTCCAGTGAAAGTTAAACGCGGAGAAGAGACGATTACAGTTAACGTTACGTTCTAAGAATCTCGTTCAGCTTTACGCTTAATAATTTTCAGCATTTCAGTTCGGATTAGTCCGCTGAAAGGTCTTATGAAAAACCAATAACGTCCGAATTTTCTTCGGACGTTTTCGTTTGTGCAGAAGACTCGTGTTTCTGTTTCTACCATCAATTGCTTTCCGTCAGCGGGAATGATTTTAAAATTCCACACGGCCTTCACAAAACCATCTGGATTGAACGAAACGAATTCTTCTGCCTTAACGGACTGAATATTTCCCCTTGATTTCCAGAATTGCCCAACGAGGCCGAGAATTATTTCCTTGTCAGGCTGATGTTCGAGTACAACAAAGCCCATTTTTTTCCAGCCTTCGATGCCAGTACTTGTTTTCGGAGGAATACCACGCAACGTCAGTAAAATTTTAATGATCCAGGAATCCGAAGCACTCAATTCAGCGAGCTGCTTTGAAATAGAAGATGGTGGTGCAGAAATGAGAATAGTATGCCGTTCGCTGAAATGATACGTGGGAAGAAATTTCTCGAGCAGCACAGGTACTAGTTACATAAAGAAGATTGCATCAACGAACGCATAAATTATCATCGCAAAAACGGTGATGAAAAAGAGTGACCCGGTTGCCAGAACTGACTTTAAGATCGTTTTCCACCAAACCTGCTGATATAAAAATTTTAGTGATATGACGAGGTAAACAAAAAGCATCAAAAGCAAAACAGGAAATAGATATTCCAGCACTGCAGGAAAAATAAATGGCAACAAGAAGGCCACACCAAATAAGCAGTAAACAAAACTTTGCACGTGAATGGTGTACACCAGGTGATCAACATAGAAAGCTCTGTTACGTCTGTACAAAACCTTAAATACAATTGCATACACCGGGAGTAAGAAGAAGGTCATGTATTTGAAATAACCAAAGAAATTGTCGATTCCAGCTAATATTTTATTCATCCTTCGTTCATTGCCCACACGCAATTCTTTAATTCTTTCTTCTCTTTGTTCGGGGTTTAATTTCGCCAGTTCGCCTTCGTCATCACTTATTTTTTCGCTTCTTATTTTTGTTTTAAATTCTTCGCCAAATCTATGGTAAAAAGCCGTTTCGGAAATCATGAAAAGAATCGTGATGAAGAAGAACAATCGCAATGGGTGGATGTAATGTACGCGCCTGCCTTGCCAATACTCTTTTGTCAGATACCCTGGTTTTGTAAACAACGGAATCAGGCTTCTGAAAAACTTGGAATCAAAATGAAAATAGTCTGAAATGAAGTGGAAGGCGATGTGAAAGAAATTCTCCCTGGTCTCGAGATTTTCCTGTCCACAGTTCGAACAAAACTTGCCGGTTACTTCCGCACCACAATTCAGACAGTTGGTTTCGGTACGGTATTTTTTATGGCTCATGGAGCAGAGGGTTTGCTCTTATAAAGAAAACACTTTATTCCGACTGGTCAATGATGTGCTGACTGATAATCTTGTAGATCTCAGCTACCGCAGGATCGTCATGCAGGAATTCAAGGTGGCGATCTAAAATTTCCATATCACCCCGTTTTGCAGGACCGGTTTGAGCATTTTCGGGGCCGATGTTAATACTCTTGTTAAGTGTCTCAGCGATCAACGGCTTCAGTACTTCAAAATCTATATCGTGTTTATCGGCTATGCTTTTTGAAATTGTGAGCATGTGATTCGAGAAATTAGAAGCAAACACCGCGGCCACATGTAGCGCTTGCCTGTATTCAGATGAAACGGGTTTTACTTTTTTGCTGATTGATTTACCCATCTTCATCAACACTTTCGTTACATCGCTATCTTCACTTTCAATGAAAATTGGAATTTCATCAAAGTCAATCTTCTTGGCTTTGCTAAATGTTTGAAGCGGATAAAATACTCCACAACTTGTAGCAGCCGCATAACTCAGAACACTCAATGGCTGACTTCCTGAAGTATGAACCAGAATTGCTTCTTCAGGCAAAATAATTTCCTGGGCAACTTCGCGAATAGCATCATCCGTTACAGCGATGATAAAAAGTCCGGATGAACTATCTGAAAAATCCAGCGAAGATTTAACATCTGCCTGATACAAACGACCACAAAGGGCCCTGGCGTGCTTCGGATTTTGACTGAAAACTTCTTTAACCTTGTAACCAACATTATCAAGAGCTGGCGCTAAATGCCAGGCGAGGTTACCGGAGCCGATGAAGGTTATGTCCATTGTCAATTGTCAGAATCGGGATGGCCGGGATTTAAAGATTTACTGGATTTCGTTGAGCGGAAAATTCTTTTGTATTCCATACTTGCGGATCCAAAGTTGATGAGCAATCCAGTTTCAAAATTATAAGCTGTTAAGTAATTTTTGGCCTGAGCGAGATGCACGTTTTCCAGTTTCACTACAGCCTTAAGTTCTACAACCAATTTATCCTCAATTATAAAATCGGCTCTTCTCGTTCCTACATGTTCTTCCTTATAAAAAATTGGCTGCTCTGCCTCCCTAATAAATTGAATTCCCAAACGTTGAAGTTCAATTGCAAGGCATCGTTGGTAAATAACTTCCTGAAATCCATTGCCAAGCGTCTTATGAACTTCCATCGCACATCCGATCACTTTATAAGTTAGATCATCTTGTATAGGCATCCCTGAAAATCCTAAAATCCTGGCAATCCTGATTTCAGACAGACACTTTAAACATCTCCGCCAACTTACTTACCGTAAAATCGATCTCTTCCGGCTTGTTGTATTTACTGAACGAGAAACGAACCGCTCCACGTTTTGATCCAGGATACAATGCCCCTAATACGTGTGATCCCGTTGATGCTCCACTCGAACAAGCGCTTCCACCTGATGCAGAAATTCCCTGCAGGTCAAGATTAAATAATAACATATCATTCTCTTCCGATTCAGGGAGACAAACATTCAATACCGTGTATAAGCTTTTCTCCAGATTAGCAGAGTCACCATGAAAATCTACACCAGGAATTTCCTGCTTCAGTTTTTCAATCATTCGCGATTTCAAACTCTGAATGTAATTCTTATGTTCATCCATTTCGCGGTAAGCAATTTCAAGTGCTTTCGCCAGGCCAATGATGCCGTAGGTGTTCTCAGTGCCTCCACGCATATTTCTCTCCTGCGCGCCACCGTGAATAAACTGTTCAATTTTGCGGTCCTTGCGGATGTACATGAAACCAGCTCCTTTCGGGCCATGAAATTTATGCGCGCCAGCTGTCATGCCACACACATGAAGCTTTTTCATATCGTGACGATAATGACCCATGGTTTGCACAGTGTCAGAATGAAAGAATGCTTTGTGTTGATCAGCCAACGCACCCACTCTTTCAATATCAAGCAAGTTTCCTATTTCATTGTTGGCATGCATCAGCGACACCAATGCGTTCTTATGTTGCTTCAGTAATGCTTCGAGGTGATTTAAATCAACATGTCCCTTTTCATCCAGGTTAACATGGTGCAATTGAATGGCTCCCTGTTTCTCTAAGATTTCGAGTGTGTGTGTTACCGCATGGTGTTCGATCGGAGACGAGATGGCATGCTTGATATTATATGTTTTGATACCGCTAACAATCAACGCATTGTCAGCCTCTGTTCCGCCAGAGGTAAAAATAATTTCACCCGGAGTGCAGTTTAACAGTTCGGCAATTTTCTTTCTGGAAGACTCAATGGCCGCTCTTACTTTCCGCCCGTGTGAGTGAATGGAAGACGGATTTCCGAAATCCTCCAGCATGAAGGGCTTCATGGCCTCAAACACTTCCGGATCGAGAGGCGTTGTTGCTGCGTTGTCTAGATAAATTTTCATAATGCTATTGTCTATAGACCACAGTTTTTATTAACTCTGTTTAACAATCAATTCAATATCCGCTATAATTTTTCGCGCCAGCGCATCTGCTTTTTTGTCATCCTGAGACTCAGCATAAATACGAATGATTGGCTCCGTATTTGATTTGCGCAAGTGTACCCATTCCTTTTCCACTTCAAAATCGATTTTCACGCCATCAATCGTGTTGATTTTCTCGTTCCGGTATTTTTCCTTCACGGATTCCAACACTTTGTCAACATTTATCTGTGGAGTAAGTTCAATTTTATTTTTGGAAATAAAGTAAGCCGGGTAGGAATTGCGCAATTGTGAAACCTTCATTTTTGACTTAGCTAAATGTGTTAAAAATAAGGCAATTCCAATCATTGCATCACGGCCGTAGTGCAAATCGGGAACGATAATTCCTCCGTTGCCTTCTCCACCGATCACCGCTTTTGTTTCCTTCATAGCGGTCACCACGTTTACTTCACCCACCGCTGCGGCTTTGTAAACTCCACCAGATTTTTCAGTTACATCACGAAGTGCACGAGTCGATGAAAGATTGGAAACAGTATTTCCCCTTTTCTTGCTGAGGATATAATCAGCAACGGCTACGAGTGTATACTCTTCGCCAAAAGGTTTTCCATCCTCCTGGATTAAAGCGAGTCTGTCAACATCCGGATCAACTACAATACCAAGATGGCATCTTTGTTTTTTTACCGTGTTGGAAATCACTTTTAAATGTTCTGGCAATGGCTCAGGATTGTGCGGGAATTTTCCGGTAGGCTCGCAATATAACTTCACAATTTTCTTAACACCAAGCGCTTTCAATAATTCAGGAACAGCGATCCCACCAGTTGAATTCACTGCATCAACGGCAATTTTAAAATTTGCTTTCTTGATCGCTCTTGTATCAACGAGCTTATGCTTTACTATTAAAGCGATATGTTTTTTAAAGTACGTGTCGTTGAAAGAATACTTTCCCAGTTTTTCAACAGAAGCAAAATCAAAATCTTCGCTAGCAGCAATCCGCAGCACTTCTTCTCCATCTTTGCCGGAAATAAATTCTCCCCTTTCGTTCAAGAGTTTCAAAGCATTCCACTGACCAGGATTATGGCTGGCTGTGAGGATAATTCCCCCCGATGCCTTTTCAAGTGGAACTGCGATCTCAACAGTTGGAGTTGTTGATAGTCCGAGATCAATCACATCAATACCTAAGCCTTGCAGCGTTGAGCAAACCAACGCACTCACCATCTCGCCCGACATCCGGGCATCCCGACCGATTATTACTTTGGTTTTAGCCTGATTTCTTTTGAGAAGCGTGCCATACGCTGCTGTAAATTTGACAACATCTACAGGGGTAAGGTTGTCTCCGGTTCTTCCCCCAATGGTGCCCCGAATACCCGAAATTGACTTAATTAACGCCACAAATGCTGGTTTAAGATTAGATCGAGCGCAAAGATAATCTGGATTTTCCGGATTCTTGGATTTACAGGATTGATTTACCTTCCGCCTGCTTTTACGAATCAGGAGCCTTACCTTCGCCAGAGAATTCTTCATTCTGATAATTATGAAAAAACCATATTCAGCACCTGACCTGAAGCGCGAGGAAAAACTACAGGCGTTCGATCGACTGCTCACCATCATGAACGAATTGCGGGAGAATTGCCCCTGGGATAAGAAACAAACGCTGGAAAGTTTGCGTCACCTGACCATTGAAGAGACGTATGA
>DASTYM010000499.1:0-4661 GCA_035764995.1 Cyclobacteriaceae bacterium
ACTTGAAAAGCAGCCCAACTTGGTGTAAAACGGAAAAGCGGTCATTTAACTTAATAAACGACCGCTCTTCTTTACAGGCTGGCATAAAGCCGCCTTATTGCAAAATTACTAAATCAGATTTGGTTCTTAACACAGAATCTCCGTGGTAGACTCTGTGTTCTCAGTGGTAAAATAACTTGCATCTTAACCACGGAGACCACGGAGGTTAGCACAGAGGGCACGGAGTTGTTACCTATAATAGATAACCTGGCATTCGGGATGACTCGCTTTGAAATTTTCAATGCCCTTGGCGGATACTTTCGTGTTGTAGCACTTGAGAGCTTTAAGTGGTAGGTAGTCAAGCGGAGACAGCCTGGTAACATTGGTATTTGAACAATCGAGGTATTCTAAGTTCTCCATTTTTTCGAGGGCATCTAATCTTTTGATTTGCGTGCCGGCACAGTTGAGCTTTTTCAGCTTTTTTAATCGCCACAACTCATATACGTCCTCGATAGGGGTGTTGGAGATATCCAGTTCCTCAAGTTCTGATAGCACACTCAGCGTTTCAATGGTTTGGATAGGGCTGTTAGTGGCATGAAGGGATTTCAGAAATTTCAGGTTGTCGAGCGGAGCAATACTGATGAGTGGAGTTCCTGAAAAATGCAGTTCTTCCAATTTTACAAATTCATTCAGCGGTTTAAGATCCGTAATAGGCGCATCCTTAAACTGAAGCGATTTCAGCTCAACGATTTGATGAAGCTGCTCTCGTGTTATCTTGTCAGATACCTTGAGCTGAGTTTTGAATATATCCTTCCAGCTCTCAGGAAGATTCAACCACCATTCTTTCAGCTTATCTGTTTTGTAGATAAGGAGGCATCCGGAATTCTTCGAGAGAAACTCACGTGCTGTAAGATCATTCAGGGCAGTATTATCTGCGTAAAGCTTTTCCAGGCCAGGAATACCGAGTGATTCGATATTTTCAATTTTGCTGTTGTCAGCAAGTAGCACTTTTAATTTGGTAAACTTCGGTAGAATGGAGATGTCGCGAATTGATGTTTCGCTTATGTTGAGGAAACTAATTTCTTTATGGCCGATGAGTGGAGACAGATCAGTAATCTTTGATTTTCGGGCAACAACAGCTTTAAGCTTTTGAAGTTTGGTAAGCGGTTCTAATGTCTCAATGCGAGAGTCGCTGATATTAATGGAATCAAGCAAGGGTATCTTGGCCAATTCCTCTTTGGAGGGGGTCAGCCCGATTTTAGCTGTTTTGCTAAGAATTTTCTGCCACTCAGGGGTTATTGTGTTCCACCATTCTTTTAAATCTTCCGAATCAAAAATCACAAGCACTTTTGGATTGAGCGCCATGAATGCAATAGCAGCTTCTCGCTTAATAGGAGATTTATCACAGTAAATTTTTTCCAGCTTGGGTAACTTCTGTAAAGGAGTTAAATCGGAAATGCCTGAAGAATTGGCATGAAGCAGTTTTAATTCCTCCATGCTGCTGAGGGCTTGAATGTTCCGCACCTTCGTGCTGTCAATATCGAGCGTTATCAAATTTGCTAATGACTTTATCGGATCTAAAGCCTGGACTTGTGTGTTCGAAAGATCAAGGTCGGTTAGTTCCGTTTGGTTTTCGAGCGGAGCAAGGTCTGAAATTTTGGTTGAAGCAAGACTCAGCTTTTGCAGGGCAGTGAGTGAGGCGAGCGAGTTAAAATCCGATATGGGAAGCCCGGCAGCATTCAGAATTTTTAGTTCATTCATTTTTTCAATCACGGATATATCATTCACCTCTGTTTGACTGATGTTTAAGTTTTCGAGTTTGTTCGAATACTTCAACGGTGAAAGATCTCTCACATTTGTGTTGCTCACATTGAGCGATGTTAATTCTGTAAGGTTCCGGATAGGAGAGAGGTCGGTAACTTCCGTATTCGAAAGATTGATAGACCTCAAGTTGTTTAGCTGGGACAATGGCTCAAGTGAGCGGATGTAGCGGTTTCCGCTAACGTTCAATTCATCTATTGAAGTAATTCGCTTGATGTCAGTAAGAGAAGCACTATCCACCAGACTTAACTTCTTTTTAAAAATGGATTGCCATTCATACGATAAGCCTTTCCACCAATTGGTGAGCGCTACTTTTTCGTTAAACTCATTGGTATAGATACTGACAATCTTGAGGTCCTGATCTTTTGGATTGTAGTTGATTTCAATGTAGCGGGGCTTCGTGTTGTTAATGGGTTTTCGATCTGAAGTAGTTCCGGAAAGATTTCGCCTGGTGGAAACTTTGTAGAAGTATTCCCCATTGGGTAATGTACTGCTCTTAATGTTATCGATGGTAAACTCAAATCGCACATTAGCAAAAAAGAAGTTCACATCCTTTAAGTATGCAACAACATCTTTGTTGGTAATGACTTTACGTTCTTCATCCAGGTCGTCTTCCACCTGTACTTTTGAATCTCTGAAAATCTTGGAATAGCTTTCGGTAATCAGTACTTCCTTATCACGAACCGGTGTGCTGCTATTGCCGAGAGTATTGAGCATGAATTCAAGAAACGCAATGATATCGCGCACTTTCTTTTCATCCGCAACTACATCAGGTTTTTGGGGAGCCGGTTTTTCGGTCTTCGTTTTTTGCGCAGGTTGTTTTTTGGTTGTTTTTTTTTGAGGAAAGGCAACCAGGGGTACAAGTATGAGCAAAGAAATCAGCCACAGGTTATTTTGTTTCATGATAGAGGTATCTTCTTAAAAGATTAGCTTCAGCATTGTTGTTAAGTTTAACAAGGTTGGAGATTAACCAGCCGGTATTGTAACCCGGCCGGTTAAAATCAGCCAACTCGAAATACCATCCATCAATCTGGAAGAAATGGAACTTCACTTCGTTAACCGATTTAAACTTCAAATTCCCTTTTTTTACTTCGTACAAAAAAACTGACAGATGATCAGGCGCAAACTGTTTCACGGTGAATTGAGAAACACTATCACTGTTGGCAAAAGCCTTCCGGAGATTCATGAAATCAAGTTCGTGACTGAGCGGATGAAGAAAACTGCCAATTTTTGAAGTGTCCCTTCCAAAATATTTAGTAAATATGTCTGCATACACTTTTCGAATCACCCATTTATATCCCAAATGATTTTTTTCCAACTCCATGAACAACGTCATCGCTTGCTCTTTTCCATTCATGGTAAATGTTGCATGCACCTCCGCAAACCAATCAGGACCGTGGAAATCCAAAATGGATGACGCGTCCTTATCCAACACGTATTTTGCAAAGTCTGTTTTAAGCGTTGGATTGATCCCGGCATTACTGTTGTCGAACAAGGTTCCCAGGTATTTCTTGCGGAGCTTTACACTTCGATATTGCTTGTCACGAGCATAGTACCGGTTTCCCTTCTCATCCTCTTCGCCATTAAACCGCCTGAAAAATTGATTGACCTGCTTCGATTCAGCATAAAGCTTACTCTCATCCTCCATTGCTCCAATAAGTTGAGAATGAAGAGGCCCGGATAGTAGTACCAGCAAAGAAAGGAGATAAACTACTTTCATCTAGTGTTTCTTTTATAAGGACTAATGACTAATGACTAATGAATGACTTTATTTAAACACTCGTCTCAGTAACCCGAATATCACCCAACATCACATCCCAGAATTCGACAATCCTTCCTGCAATCTGTGTTTTCTTTCGTTCGACATAAATGGTGATATCTTTTTTCGTTGTGTCCTTATATTTTAGACCGTCATCAGATTCTCCTTCAAATCGTTGATAAATTGTAACAACACCAACGTATCGTCCATCGGGTTGCCTTTCCAGGTCACTGATGTAATGGATGTCATACCACTTAATGGTTACGCGGTCGTAATTGAGTGCCATCAATCGTTCAAAGTATTTACGCACTTTGTAGTAGTTGACCTCCTTTCGGTTTAAAGAGGAAACCCCCATTTCACTACCGGGCGCAAAGAGTTCTTCGGCACGATCCATAACCCGCGTGGCTTCTGAATAAGCAGTTTTCTTATTGCCGATGATGCTTATGTATTTGCTTAGATCCCTCACTTTTTCCAGCGCAAGTGAATCAATCGCTTGCTTTCTTTCCGGACTTACGTCATCGGTTTGCGCTGACAGTGTGCTCGTGATACAAACGATCAGGAGCATTGGCAGTGTATATTTTAATTTGGTATTTGTCATAAATAATAATTTTAAAGGGTTTGCTTGGACGTTTTCTTAATTCTTCCGTAGCTCCAACTCAGTGATCTTTCCAGAAGCATCAGTTTTTAAATCTGAGATTGCGTTGATGTTCTTTTTCTGATCTTTCAGATAGTTAAGATATTTGCCTATAGTTGTTGGCCGGTCATAGTCTTTCTTGCCATCGTATTCGCTGATCACAATTAACACGGGTGCTTCAGGAGAAGAGAACATGCTCAGGGCTTCATTGATGCTATTGTTAGCCGAAGTAACATTGGGCGAGCTTGCAATAGCCTGGAAGTATTCGTTCAGTCTGGTAGCAGGTTTGCTTACTGTGATCTCATCATTATTTTTAAGTCTGGCTTCAGCTTCTCTTCTTTCTCTTTCTTCAGCCTCTTTTCTACTTGCTTCTTCTTGCTGTTTCCGAAGGGCAGCCTCTTGTTCCAGTCTGGCTTTTTCGGCATTAGAGGCTTCCATTGCTTTCTTTTTGCTCTTACAGCCGGCAGA
>DASTYM010000500.1:0-3775 GCA_035764995.1 Cyclobacteriaceae bacterium
CGCTGCGCTACATTTTCAAGCCCTCCTATTCCCGCCACTGCATAAACACAAACGTTGGTCGGCAATTTGATTTTAAATTTTAATTTAAAGTCAGATAAAAAATCAAACAACCGACAACAACAGAGTATGTTCAATACTTAACGTTCCTAAAGTCACTATACTGAACATACTCCAGGAGGAAAGACAAAATTCAGCCATTTGATTTGGCTTAACCCAACGCACGAACATTTATATTTTCATTAGAACGCTCTCAACCGAATTGAGAACGTTTAATCCCTCGTAGGACACTCACCGCATACGGCCCGCCAAATCAAACAGCCGCCAACAATATGTTTATGCTATTGCGCTGCTAAGGAGTAGTTTTATTTCTATTTTTGGCAGCACAACAGCATAAACATAGACGTTGTGGGCAATTGGCCAAAAAAAATGAGGACATTAAAACGACTGACATTAATTTTAATAGTAACAGGACTAACATCTTGTACTAAGACGACAAATCAAGCAGAGATTTCCCAATCGATTGACACTACAAAAACGATTGACACTAAAGTAAACATAGACACGACAGTAATTGAAAAGTACTTCCCTGCTGACAACACAGTAAATATTAAGGACACTGTGTTTCAAACATTAGGAATCAGAATAACTATAACTGAAAAAACTTTGGACACTTATGTTACCAATGAGCATTCCGACAACAATTTAAAATATGTGGATAAATACAGGGACATTGAAAGGACTCTAAAAATATTAAAGGACGATGAGGTTCTTGTGGATACTATATTAACAAAGGAGACTTTTAAGGGAATTTTGAATAAGGAGTTTATGGACATTGCAAATTTCTACAGTTATTCAACAAATAAGGTTGAATCCAACAAAATTGAATTCTTCGGACTAATTGGAAAACCTGAAACTGATTGGACATTTGCGTTCTACCATTACTTTGACGTAAAGACAAAACAATTTGAGATTAGAGAACTCGAAGATGAAGAAACTGAGTAGGCCAACTGCCCACAACAAGGTGTTTATGTCAACTTGGGGGTTTGGTGTCCTTATGTAGTTCTTTTTCTTTATTTAGTTTTGTGTCGGTGGACTCTTTCGGTGTGGTCGCGTTTGTCATTCCTTCGTCATTTAACAAACGCTCCTAGCCCCAAGTCGCCATAAACACAAACGTTAGCAGCAATACCGCAGGACAATGAGGACATCTATACAGAGTATTTTAATAGTAGGACTGACTTTCATTGCAGCCTCCGCACTGGCCCAAAGACGTTCGACAATTACTATTCGACCGATTGACAAAGCGGACACATTAGCAAAGTTTCTTGACGTTATCGACTTAAGAGAGACAAGCCAGGAACGCGACAAACATAGGATTATTTGGCAAAGAGTGGACGTAAGGACCATTGCAATAAAATACGCAGCTAACGGAGGTGTTGTTTATACTATGACTGACGATGGGACAAATCTAAGACGCGGCAAGATTGTGATCGGACTCTATCTTTTAGACGAGGGTCTGGAAAGAAAGCTTGGAACGTTTAAGGTTAATAAAACCGGACAAGTTTCTGGGAAATTGACCGTGGATAATTAGAGGTAGCGGATGCGGTAATGCTGCTAACAAAAGCTATAAGTCATGGCGGCACTTTGGATGATTAATTTTTATATTTCGGTGTGCCGCCACGCCTTATAGCCAAACGTTGGGCGCAATTTTCAGACAAAAAAACAAACAAACTAAATGAGACATAGAATTGTAAAGACAACTTTGCTTTTGACAGTATTTTGTGGACTGATAGGTTGTGAGGATAAACTAGAACAAAAAGGATTTGCGGTCACAACTACAATTAACGAAGACGAAAACAAAGATGACGGAATTTCAAAAGACTCGTTGACTTTTCCGACAAGACCAAGCAATGTACTTCTGACAGGAAATGCAATTTATCGCTTAGCAACCATATATAAAGTGAACTTTAATAAAGACAGTACGACATTTATTGGTTCAAACAATTTTCATTACAATTTCGAAGACATTAGTGAATCAAGTGGAAATCAGTGGAATAATAATTATTTACCAGGATTAGAGGCAGTGTATGGATACAACTTGGTGAACGTTTCTCATTTCAACACAGAAACTCAAAAGCAAAATTTTTTATTTGAACGTCCAGTATTAATAAAGACTCTGTATTATCCGGCATTTTCAAAGGACACATTGAACTATAAACCAGTAAATCGAAATTATTTTATGATTTCAGTTTATGACGAAGATACAAATAAAGATGGTTTTATAAATGTAAATGATTTAAGAAGATTCTACTCATTTGACATGAATGCTGAAAATAAAAAGCCGATTGTTCCGACAAATTATTCTGTTTATAAATCAGAATATGACCCAGCGAATGATTTGGTTTACATTTTTGCAAAACTGGACGAAAACAAAAATGGAATGGCAGATGAACTTGAACCAATTCACATCTTTTGGGTTGACTTAAAGAATCCTGAGAGGACAGGAAAACAACATTAAGGGAGGAGAAGAAAACTGCGCCCAACAAGAGCTATAAGTCATTTGCCTTCTTTTGTTTATTTTTATTTTGGTAAGGCAAACGCCTTATAGCCAAACGTTGTGGCCAATTGGGTTGGCTCCATGGACAAAGACGACCAAGCCGACAAAATCTCGGTCGACATAACAAAAAAGTAAAACGACCGTTGAGACTACTAAAATTAATCCGACATGAAAATAACTTTAACAACACTGACTCTAATTTTTGGGCTTCTTACTTTTAGCAATGGACAGACAAACTCAGACAAACCTTCAACGACACCGATATGGACAGAAGCTGATAGAAAATACCTATTAGACAATTTAATTCGTACGAAACAGCAACTAATTGATGAAACAAAGAACCTAACAAAGAAGCAATGGAATTTTAAAGAAAGCTCAGACCAATGGAGCATCAACCAAATTGTTGAGCATATTGACAGATATGAATTAATTTTCATGCATGAAATCTCAGTCGCATTTCAAATGGGACCTATTCCGGACTTTCCTCAACATCTTCCTGACAGTATGTTTGTAGACCAAGACCCCAAAGATTTAAAAAAGAACAAAACAACAGAATTTACAAAACCATTTACAATTTCAGTTCCACTTGGTAACAATGAAGGTGCTAACAATATGGTCTGGTTTAATAAAATGAGAGACGAGTCAATTGACTATGTGAAAAATACAACGCAAAATATCAGGACGCACTACATAAACTATGGGCCTGACATGCATCAAAAATTCATGATGATTTTTACGCATACCGACAGACACATAAGACAAATAAAAAGAGTGAAGGCGAATCCCAATTATCCAAAATAATAAATGGACAAGACTAAGAATTAAATGGAGTGAAAACCCAACTGGCCACAACAGCGTGTTTGTGCTACTGGCGGTGGACGACCAAATAATTAATACATTTGCCTAACAACGTTTTCCCACGTGGATACTGGCGGCTTCGCAAACGCCAGCATCACAAACACAAACGTTGCCGGCAATTGTTTTTAAAAAACAATGAGACTTCTAACAATCACAATACTAATATTGGTAACATTTGACAGTTATTCATGCAGTTGCGGTGGACTGAGAAGTATATCAATTGCCGATATACTAAATCATGAAATAATATTTAGCGGTAGAATTGAATCAATCCAAGAGGAAAAAGACGAAGATAATTACAGAGTATTCAAGGCTCTATTTAAAGTAAAGAACTTGAATAAACCCAAGAGAGACATCGACACA
>DASTYM010000501.1:0-5499 GCA_035764995.1 Cyclobacteriaceae bacterium
ATCCCGTACTAGCTAGTCAATTCAAAGAAGTACTTAAAGGAGAAGTTGAATCCTATATTCTTTTCTATTACAAAGGTTTAAAAATGCTTTCTAAGTCAGGGCATTTGACTTTTATAACTCCTGATAGTTGGTTCACAAACAAAGGCGCTGCGCCTTTCCGTAAATATTTAACTACAAATCACTCAATCAAAGACGTGTTTGATATTTACAAACCATTCGATGCTGCAAAAGACACAAGAGTTCATACCGTACTTATAAGCGTTAAATCGGATGTTCCTGAAATATCTGTTAAGCAAGTTCACCCTCAAAATACCGAATTCGTTTACCGAAACTATACAATTCCAGCAAGTACAATTACTGCATTCTTAGATAATGAATGGAGATTCTATATTGATAAGTCTGAAAGGAAAATATTTGACAAAATCGAAAGTCTTTCGGAGCCACTCGAAAATCTATTCAATGTGAAGTATGGCTTAAGAACTGGAGATAATAGTAAATATGTCACCAACGAGAAGACCGATTACCCAGTAATAGCCGGTGCTGATATAGCAAGTCTTTTTCACATAAATTGGAAGCCAAAATATTTGCAGCGAGTCGAGGAGTTGTCGCAAGGTTACTTTGAAGAATATTATACAGATAAGAAAATTATCGTTCAAAGAATTAGAACAAATAGTCTTGATTTAAATGCTAGGTGGATTGAGGCAGCCTACATTGAGGGAAATTACATTCCAAATGATTCGCTGACTTACCTATACGAAAAGTCAAAAGATTTTTCGATAATGTATTTATTAGCTGTTCTTAATTCATTTTTAATGAACAGATACTATAGAGCCTATTACACTGACGTTAACGTTAAGCCAACCTATCTTTCTCAACTACCAGTACCTAAGATCACTTTACCCAAGCAGAAGCCCTTCATAGTAATGGTTGAAAGGATCATTTCTTTGAAGCAGCGAAATCAGGAATCTGTTTCTTTGGAAAAAGAATTGGATGTTATGGTATTTAAATTATTCACACTTAGCTATGAGGAAGTTAAGGTTATTAACCCCGATTTCTGGCTTACTGAAAAACAATACAATGATTTTAAAGTCCAGTAAATTATGGAGAACAAAAAAATAAATCCCGAAATAGATTCAAATTTTCAAGACCCAGAAGGCATTGACCCAACTGCTGACGAGGTCACAGGCTCGGATATAGTTTCTCCATTCGATCCAAAAAAAATAAAAATTACTGTCGAGCAAAAAACAATTGATAACCTCGTTCAGCGCTTGAAATTTAATGAGATTGACCTCAATACAGAATTTCAACGAAAAGGCAATCTATGGAAACCAGACCAGCAAAGTAAGTTGATTGAGTCTATACTTTTGAGATTTCCTTTGCCCGCTTTCTTCTTCGATGCAGAAAATGATGAAAAGTGGTTGGTGGTTGATGGTCTTCAAAGACTTTGGACATTCAAGAACTATATAGCCGAGCAGGAATTCGGGTTAACTGGTCTTGAAATATTAACGGAATTCTCAGAGAAGGGAATTGTGTTTGATAAGCTTAACCGGACAATGCAAAGGCGGATCCTTGAAACTCAAGTTACCACCTACATTATTCAGCCAGGAACACCAAAGGAAGTAAAGTATAATGTGTTTCGAAGAATTAATACCGGAGGTTTGGTATTGAACCCAATGGAGATTAGGAATGCCTTGAATCAAGGAACTGCATCTAATTTTTTAAGAGATGTTTCGGAAGATGATAAGTTCAGAAAACTAGTGTACGTCAGAAATAAAAGAATGGAAGACCGAGAGCTGATTCTAAGATCAATTGCTTTCATTCTAATACCTTATGATCAATATGCGAAACCATTGTCATCCTTCCTCGACAGGGCGATGGAGCTACTGGGGAGTCAAAATGAAAAGGGGCTCAAAACATTAAAGGAAACATTTTTTAAAGCAATAGACTTAGCACATCAGCTGTTTGAGGATCACTTATTTAGCAGATCAATAACTGGTGAGACAAATTATAGGCTAAACAGTGCACTCTTTGAAGTTTGGGTTTCAGAATTAGCTAAGCTTAATCAAAAAGAAACAGCTGCATTAATGCAAAATAAGCAGAAACTGGTTACTCATTATATTGAACTCCTAAATGATGATGATTTCTACAAAGCGATTGTTTCATCAACATCTGGAAAGGGTGCAGTTGATCAAAGATTTACCTCAATAACAACACTTATTAGCCATTACACATACAATGATTAAAGCAGTAACTATCAGAAACTTCAAGGCTTTTAGAAATGCCTCAATAAATTTTGCCCCGCTTACTCTTTTCACGGGTATGAACGGCATGGGTAAATCGACCTTTATCCAATCCTTGCTACTTCTTAGACAATCTTATCTTAACAATACACTTATTAGCACAGGCCTGTCCTTATCTGGGGATTTCTTAGAGCTAGGCAAGGGCAAAGATGTGTACAGTATCAACCCCGATGGGGATTTTATTTCATTTGATGTTGAATGGCAGGACAACAATTTCCTGAAAGCGAAATTTGATTTTCAGAAAACCGCATCAACCTCAGACTCAAAGACAAGATCGGTCGCAGAAACAGATGTTCTTCCGAAAAAGTCCCTTGATTTTTCAAATCAAACAACAGTCTTAGAAAAGTCGCTCTTTACCAAAAGCTTCCAATACTTGAATGCGGACCGTCACGCTCCCAAAGCTTTTTTTCCTGCATCTGTTTACAAAGTTGAACAGCTTCGATCTATTGGTAACAGGGGAGAATTTACAGCTCACTTTTTGGCTACGTTCCAAAGGGAAGAGGTATCACTAAAAGAAGTATTGAATGAACAGGAGAAATCTACGATACTAATTAGTCAGGTTGCGGCTTGGCTAAGTGAAGTTACCCCCGGAGTTGACCTTGTTTCAACTTTGTTTGATGACCTTGACATTGCAAAGCTTGCCTATAGATTTGAAATGAAGGACGATTTTACTTCTGAGTTCCGTCCGGTAAACGTGGGATTTGGATTTACCTATTCGCTTCCTGTGATAACAGCTATACTTGCTGCGCGCAAGGGGGATTTGATAATAATTGAGAATCCCGAATCACATTTGCATCCCCACGGTCAAGTTGTAATTGGTAAGCTTATCGCAAAAGCTGCACAGGCTGGGGTTCAAATAGTTATCGAATCCCACAGCGATCATTTGCTCAATAGTTTTTGCGTAAGCGTAAAAAACGGAATTCTAAAACCTGATGATATTGCGATCTACTATTTTGAACGTGAGCCAAATGTTCAGGAGCATATCACAGAAATAAGGAAGCCTATAATGCAACCAAATGGAAGGCTTGATAATTATCCAAAAGGCTTCTTTGATGAATTCGATAAACAAATGGACGAACTTCTAAGCTGAAAAAATGATAGCCTTATTTAATGAGCTTTCAATTTTAGCTCAACAAGATAGGATTTCAGCAAGGAGAATGATGGAGTCCTTTGTAAAAACATATTCTCACACATTACAAAACGGAATTGCGGAGATTAGGCTTCATGAGTCATCTCCAAACATTTATTCATGGACTTTAAGTCCTGACTACCTAGTTAGCCAATGGGTAGAAGATGATGAAGTTGATAAACCACTTAGACAAAGATTCAAAAGCATTGCTTTAAAGTCTCCATTGTTCAACGATAATGAAGTCACCGAAATTTCAGAGTATAGCAATTCCGAGTTTACATATCAAAATGGCACCACTAGTCAACCGTGTCTCGGTTTAGGAGCTTCATATATTTTTGATTCGCTTACAATGAGTCTGGACTCCGCTGACATTTGGAGAAAGGCATCTATATCCGTAAACCACTTTTTTGTTAATGAAAAACTTGAGGAGTTTACCCAAGCACGAACTGTTAGACATTTTTATCACATAGACAGCTTCAAATCGCACGAGGAATGGATACAACAAAAGATTAAAGAAGCGGCTAAGTCTTCTTCAGATTTATGGAATAAAAGGGAAGAGCTTTTTCCTAATCTTATTTTGTGCGGTGAGACAGAGAAACAACTACTAAAGAATACACTAACAGGAAAGATTCTCGGACAGGTCTATGACAAGTTAAAAACATTCAATTTAGTTTCTGAAGAATGGAAGAAAGCCAATGGAGAATTTGATTACAATTGGGCTACTGAGAATTATCCTCTAACAATTAGCCCAGAGTCAGAATCCACAATGAACAAGTATGACAAAGCCAGACGATTTAAGCTTCCAGACGGTTCATTTGAGATTTTTGAACTACATATAAAGTTTCAAAATGAAATAAGGATACATTTTTATCCAAAAGCAGCAACACGAGAAATGTTTGTCGGTTATATAGGTAAGCATTTACCTATTAGTTCAGAATAGTTCAACTAAATCGCACACACATTGCCTGGCCGCGCATACAGCCCACAACCAAAGCCAGTCAATAAGTGTGCTCAGTGTTGTACAAGTTGACAAAGTAGAGAATGAAAAATGCCCCACCGCACGACTGACTTATAAGAGTGGTGTAACATTAACGGGTGACGAAAGACAAGGCTACGAATGAAGTGAGGAGAAGGGCCCTACAGCTACCAACAAAATGTTTATGCAATGTGGGGGTTTGGTGTTAAATTAAAGTTTATGTTTCACAATGTAGTTCGGTCACGGGGGACAGTTCGGAGCAGGTCGGGCTTAACATTCCGCTGCGCTTCATTTTTAAACCCTCCTATTCCCCACACTGCATAAACACAAACGTTAGGTGCAAGGCGGTTCGGACAAAAAAGTAAACTGACTAAAAATTGACAAGAGACACGAAGATAATTTGGGGCTTCTACATTAGTTCAATTATTCTGACAATCATAAGTGGAATGCTACTCGGGTTCACCGACTCACATACACCACCAGTCCCAATTCTGCTTGGACTATTTTTATTTCTTATCGGTGCTGCGTGGACAACGATTGACCTTTTACTTTTAATACTAATGAGAAAAGGGACTGGCAAGGCGTTCATTGCCCATGCATGCGGACTCTTCATTAATGGATTTTATATTTATTACTTGGCTTCACTTGGTATAATTGACAACCTTGAATAAGACAACACGCTGGACAAGATTTTACTCCGCAGACAATTTAAATAAAAGAAGAAGTTGTTGACGCTGGACGGTTCCGTCTGACCTGGACTCGTAAGTCGACAACGACTCGTTGGACAAATTCAATTTCAAACGGCAGACTTGGACTCTTTTATATATAACGGTCGGACAGAACCGCCCAGCACCTAACAACGTGTTTATGCCAACTTGGGCAATTTATGTCCTCACTACTTTCGGTTTCTTTATTTAGTTTTGTGTAGGCGGATAATGTGGACTGGTCGGCTTTGTCATTCTTAAAATCATTTACAAAGCCTCCTAAGCCCAAGCCGTCATAAACACAAACGTTGTGCGCAAGCCCCAGACAGAAAAATCACAATGAGACAATTAACACTTTTAATATTTTTTGCTGGGACATGTTACTGTTCA